>JACORX010000114.1 GCA_016179165.1 Candidatus Rokuibacteriota bacterium
ATGCAGGAGACCACGGCGAAGTCCCAGGAGATGTTCGGCCAGATGGCCGGCAAGACCTTCGAGGCCCTCACCCTCTGGGCCGAGGCCAACCAGCGGGTCATGCGGGAGTTGATGACCCTGTCGACGACCGCGGCCAAGGAGACCGCCCGCCTCTACGGCGAGCTCCAGGCCAGCACGGTCGAGGCGCTGCGCGAGAGTCAGTCCTGGTGGCTGAAGCGTCCGGCCGGCGCCGAGGTGCCGACCGACCCGATGCTCTGGTACCAGAAGGGGCTCGCGGAGTCGATCGAGGGCGCCCAGCGCGCCATGCGGTTCTTCGAGGGCAACACCCAGGCGGTGACGAAGACGGCGGAGCAGCTCCAGGCCACCGCCGAGCGGACGGGCAAGGAGATCCAGGAGGCGTTCTCGACGCTGGCGAGCCGGGTGCAGCAGATCTACACCGCCGCCTGAGAGAAAATCGAAGGGGGCCTCGACGGCCCCCTTCGAGCATCCCCCAGACCCGTTGCGCCGGCGAAGCCGGCGCTCGAGCGCTACGACTCTAACGTGCTTCTGGCGCCGCGAGGCGACCGCCTGGCTGGAGAAGTCCGTGGGCCTGCCTACTCGCGCTTCTCGAGCCGTTCCTCCAGCAGCTTGACCTTCTGGCGGAGCTGGGCGATCTCGTCGCGCAGGTCGTTCTCCGGGGTCGCCTCCTCGCGGCGCTCGGCGCGGGGTGACGGCGGCCCCCAGCCCGCGCGCGACGCCCAGTCGCGGAAGACCCGATCGAGCTCGCGCTGGCTCACGACGACCCCCTCGAGGCTCGACTTCATCGTCTTCTGCGCGAAGTCCTGCCAGGCCTCGCCGTGCTTGATGAGCTGGTGGAGGAAGGCGGACGGCAGGGCCGCGCGTCGATTCCGCTCGTTCTCGAGGATGATCTGGGCGAGGGTGACCGACGTCAGGTCCTCGCCCGTGGCGGCATCCACGACGGAGATCTCCTTGCCCGCGCGGATCATCTCCTCGATGTCCTCGAGGGTGACGTAGCGGCTCTCCTGGGTGTCGTAGAGCTTGCGATTCGAGTAGCGCTTGATCACGTACGGCATGCCGGAAGTCTAACACTCCGCGTCAACGGTCTCAAGGAGGGACCGGGCACCCCTCTGCTATACTCACGCCCCGGAAAAGATCGGTCTTCTGATTCCGGCGAGGAGGCTTCATATGCAGCTCAAGGGACGCACAGCTCTCGTGACGGGTGGCTCGCGCGGCATCGGCCGGGCCATCGCGCTGGCCCTGGCCGAAGAGGGCGCCGACGTGGCGGTCAACTACGTGTCGAGCGAGACGCCGGCCAAGCAAGTCGTCGAGCAGATCCGCAAGATCGGCCGCAAGGCCATCCTGGCCCAGGCCGACGTCGCGGACTTTCCGGACACCTTTCGCACGGCCCAAGACGTGCTCAAGGAGTTCGGGCACCTCGACATCCTCATCAACAACGCCGGCATCAACTCGGACAAGACCTTCGTCAAGATGGACCACGCCTCGTGGCGAAAGGTCCTCGCCATCAACCTCGACGGCGTCTTCAACTGCACCAAGGTGTTCATCGACCAGATGATCAAGCAGAACTACGGGCGCGTCGTGAACATCACCTCCGTCATCGGCCAGATCGGCAACTTCGGCCAGGCCAACTACGCGGCCTCCAAGGCCGGTGTGGCGGCCATGACCAAGTCGCTCGCGAAGGAGCTGGCCGCGAAGGGCGTCACGGTCAACGCGGTCGCCCCGGGCTTCACGGAAACGGAGATGGTCGAGGCGATCCCGGAGAAGGTGCGGCACAAGCTCCTCGAGCAGATCCCGATGCGGCGCTTCGCGAAATCCGAGGAGGTGGCGCGGGCCTGCGTCTACCTGTGCTCGAGCGACGGCGACTACATCACCGGCGCCGAGCTGTCGATCAACGGCGGCCTGTTTATGTGAGACCAGCGGTCAGCGGCGCTCGGCGCCGCCCGCGCCCGCCATGGCGGAGAGGGCCGAGAGGCCGATCATCCCCAGCACGGCAGTGCCCTGGGCGGCCCAGGCCCACGGCCCGAGCGCCCAGAGCGAGACGAACCCCGTCCCGGTCTGGGGCCGAGCGTACTCCACGCTGGTCTTCGACGGCATCACCAGCGCTTCGCCGGTCAACACCTCTTCCCCGCGCTGGTTCTCGCACACGGTCTTCAGGCGGATCCGGTTGCGCTCGCGCAGAACTTCGAGCACTTCCACCCGCGCCGTGATGACGTCGCCGAAAAACACGGGCTTGAGGAACTTGAGCTCCTGGCGGAGATAGATGGCCCCGGGCCCGGGCAGCCGGGTCCCGATCACACCCGAGACGAGGCCCGCGGTCCAGATGCCCGGGGCGATGGGCTCCTTGAACATGGTCGTCGCCGCGTAGCCGCGGTCCCCGTGCACCGGGTTGTAGTCGCCGACGGCGTCCACGAACGAGGCGATGTCGCCGCCGTCCACGCGCCGCACGATCTGCGCGGTGTCCCCGACCCTGACGTCCCCGATCGTGATCCCGATCATTCACGCTCCTTCTTGGAAGCGGCGGCCGCAGCATCGAGCCGCGCGAGTACCGCATCGATGCGATCCTCCACGCCTTCGATCTTCTCCTCGAGGCCCGCGATCTGCTTGGCGAGCCCGATGACCTGGGTGCGGGACGGCAGGCCGAGTGTCGCGAGACCGCTCTCGACCTGCTGCTCGGCCGCCTTCTTCACCGGCGCCGCGACAGAGAGAAAACCCTCGAGCTGCTTGCCCATGGCCTGGGCGAAGTTCTCGGTGCCCATGGCCTGCTCGAGGACCTTCGACCACGCCGCGATCCACTGGTCGAGGAACTGCTTCCACTGGGTCATGAGATCGGGCGACACGGTTCCCTGCGTCATGACCTTGGACCAGGCCTGCATGCCCTGATCCATGAACGGCCGCCAGAACGCCTGGGGATCGACGGGCTGCCCCTGCCCCGCCAACTTGAGCCAGGCCTGCGTGCCCTCGTCCACCTGCTTCTTCCAGAGGTCGAAGAGCTGCTGGGTGCCCGTGTTGTCAGCCCCCGCCTTGTCCGCCCCCGCCTTGTCGGCCATAGTCCGCCTCCTTCCTACGAGCGCGCCGCGAGCCAGCTGGAGACCTTCGGCCAGCAGTGCACCGAGGCGCCGCGTCCTGCGATGAGCGAGATGTGCCCGCCCGGAAGCTCGACGTACTCCTTGTCCGCGCTGGAGACCGCCTGGATCAGCGGCCGGACGCAGCCCGGAGGGGCGATATTGTCCTCCTTGGCGCCCACGGCCAGCACCGGACAGCGGATGCTCTCGAGCCTGACCGGCTTTCCGGCCATCGTCAGCTCGCCCTTGATCAGCCGGTTTTGCTGGTAGTAGTCCTTGACCCACTGCCGGAAGAATTCGCCGGGGAACGGCAGGTACTCGCTCGCCCACTTGTTGAGCGCGTTGAACCCGGAGACGTACTCGGGGTTCCAGAGGTTCCACCACAGGTTGAGATTGGCCGAAAGGTCCATGGTGGGCTTGAGGAGCTTGAAGCCCATCTTGACCATGTCGGCTGGAATGGCGCCGAGGGTGTCCACGAACCGGTCGACGTCGAAGTACCGGGCGTCGAGCCAGAGCCCGAAGAGCCCC
>JACORX010000142.1 GCA_016179165.1 Candidatus Rokuibacteriota bacterium
TACTGCGGCCTCGAGATCAACTTCCAGCGGATCCGGAAGGAGCCGCGGGTGCGGGTCTTCACGCTGGCCGAGGTGGAGACGATCGACGGGCGCCCGGGCAGCTTCGAGGCCACCATCGTGCTGCACCCCCGCTACGTCAACGACCGGTGCACGGCGTGCAACGAGTGCGTCGCAGTGTGCCCCGTGGACCGGCCCAACGAGTTCAACTTCGGCATGGGGACGACCAAGGCCATCCATCTGCCCCACGAGATGGCCTTCCCCATGAAGTACGTCATCGACGGCGGCGCCTGCCGGCTCGCGGAGTGCGCCAAGTGCGTGGAGGTGTGCCGGTACAACGCCATCGACCTCGGGATGCAGCCGCGGACGCTCACGCTCCGCGTGGGCGCGGTCGTCATGGCCACCGGCTGGAAGCCCTACGACGCCGCCCGCATCGACAACCTCGGCTTCGGCCGCTACCCCGACGTCGTCACCAACGTGATGTTCGAGCGGCTGGCCGCCCCCAACGGCCCCACCAAGGGCAAGATCCTGCGTCCCTCCGATGGCAAACCCGTGGAGAGCGCCGCCTTCATCCAGTGCGCGGGCTCGCGCGACGTCAACCACCTCGGGTACTGCTCGGGCATCTGCTGCCTGGCCTCGCTCAAGGAGGCCACCTACCTCCGGGAGCAGAATCCCAACGCCAAGGCCCACGTCTTCTACATCGACCTTCGGACGCCAGGCACCTACGAGTTCTTCGCCAAGAAGGTCCTGAGCGACCCCAACATCTCCATCATGAAGGGCAAGGTGGCCCGGATCACCGAGGACCCCGCCACCCGCAGCCTGACCGTGGAGGCCGAGGACATCCTGCGCGCCGAGAAGACCACGCTCACGGTGGACCTGGTCGTCCTCGCCACCGGCATGGCCCCGAGCCTGCACGGGACCAAGCCGGCAGCGGACGTCACGCTCGATGGGGACGGCTTCGTCGCGCCGGACGGCTCGGGCGACGGCTTCTTCGCGGCCGGCTGCGCGCGGAGCCCGGTGGACGTGGCCACGGCCACCCAGGAGGGAACCGCGGCCGCGTCCCTGGCCATCCAGGCGATCCAGCGCGCGGCGCGGAGGTGAGCGCCTTGGACCGAAAGCTCGGCGTCTACGTCTGCAGCGGGTGCGGGATCGGGGAGTGCCTCGACAAGGACCGGTTGGCGCAAATCGCGCGCGAGGAGCAGCAGATCCCCGTAGTCCGGAACTCCACGGCCTTCTGTCTGGAGGATGTCCGCCTGATCCGGGAGGACGTCGAGAAGGACGGGGTCAGCGCCGTCGTCATCGCCGCCTGCTCCCCCCGCGTCAACACCGACGTGTTCGCCTTCCCCGGGGCGACGGTGGAGCGCGTCAATATCCGCGAGCAGGTGGCGTGGAGCCACCCACCCGGGCAGGAAGAGACCCAGAGCCTGGCCAACGACTACCTGCGGATGGGGATCGTCCGGGCGCAGAAGCTCCGTCCGCCGCAGCCCTTCACCGAAGCCAATGAGCGCACCGTGCTGGTGGTCGGGGGAGGGACAGCCGGACTGTCGGCGGCCCTCGGGGCGGCCCATGCCGGCTCCAAGGTGATCCTCGTGGAGAAGGAGCCCCACCTCGGTGGATTCGCCTCGAGACTCGCCAAGCAGTACCCGAAGCACCCGCCGTACCGCGACCTGGAGGACGTGGGCGTGGGCGCCCTCGCCAGCGAGGCCGTGTCCCACCCCGGTATCGAGGTGCTCACGTCGTGTCAAGTGGAGAGCATCGGGGGCCAGCCGGGGAAGTTCGAAGTCTCGGTCCGCCGCAACGGGGATGTGCACGCGGCCACCGTCGGCGCCATCGTGTGGGCTACGGGCTGGCGGCCCTTCGACCCCGCCCCGCTCGAGCGCTACGGGTTCGGGAAGTACCGCGACGTCGTCACCAACGTGATGCTCGAGGAGATGGCCCGGGCGGGCAAGATCACTTGCCCGTCAGACGGCCGGGAGGTCAAGACCGTCGCCATCTTACAGTGCGACGGCGCCGAGGACGAGGCCAACATCAAGCTCAGCGCCCACGTCACCTGCCTGGTCTCCCTCAAGCACGCCGCCTACATCCGCTCGCTGAACCCGGAGACTTGCGTCTACGTCATTTACCGGGACATGCAGGCGCCGGGGCAGTACGAGTACTTCTACAAGAAGGCCCAGGAGGACCCCGGCGTGCTGTTCACCTCGGCGCGGGTGGCGGCCGTGTCGGAAGAGGCCGCCGGCGGCCTGGCGGTGGAGCTCGAGGACTCGCCGCTCGGCGGCCCGGTTCGGCTCCAAGTCGATCTGGTGGTCCTGGCGGCCGGGATGGAGCCGGTGCCCTCGGAGTCCGAGGGGCTCCACCTCCAGTATCTCCAGGGCAAGGGGCTGCCGCTGTCGCGGTACGGATTCGCTGACTCCAATTTCCTCTGCGTCCCCTACGAGACGCGACGGACCGGCGTGTACTCGGCCGGGTGCGTCCGCAAGCCGATGGATCTGGCGGCTGCCGCGCTCGACGGGGCCGCCGCGGCGCTCAAGGCGCTCCAGTCAGTCGAGAAGTCCTCGGCGGGCGCGGCGGTGCACCCGCGCGTCGGCGACCTGTCCTACCCGAGCTTTTTCCTGCAAAACTGCACGATGTGCGGCCGGTGCAGCCAGGAGTGCCCGTTCGGGGCCATCGAGCTGACCCCGGAGAAGAACACCCCGTTCGTCGTCACCAACCGCTGCCGGCGGTGCGGCACCTGCATGGGGGCCTGCCCGGTCCAGATCATCTCCTTCGACGACTACTCCGTGGACATGGTCGCCTCCATGATCAAGGCCGTCGAGATCCCGGAGGGCGACGAGGAAAAGCCGCGGATCCTGGTCCTGGCTTGCGAGAACGACGCCTACCCGGCGCTCGACATGGCCGCCATCAACCGGCAGGCGCTGCCCGCATCGCTCCGAATCATCCCCGTGCGGTGCCTGGGATCGGTCAACGCCATCATGGCGGCCGACGCCTTCTCGCGCGGCTTCGACGGCCTGCTCCTGCTGGGCTGCAAGCCCGGCGACGACTACCAGTGCCACTTCATCAAGGGCAGCGAGCTCCTGGCGACGCGCATGGACAACGTCCGGGAGACGTTGTCGCGGCTCATGCTGGAGCCGGAGCGGGCGCAGGTGATGGAGGTCGCCATCTCGGACTTCGATAGCCTCCCCGCGCGGCTCGCCCAGTTCGTGGACGTCATCAAGGGGGTCGGCCCGAACCCGATGAAGGGTTTCTGATGAGTCTCGCCGAATCCGGTCACGGGGACGCGCGGGGGCCCGAGCGCGGGGGCCCGGGCGCAGCCCGAATCCGCGAGGCTTTTTAGTGGCGGCTGTCGCCCAGTCGGACCTGGGTTTCAAGCGGGAGATCCTCGGCCTCGACGCCCGCGACCTCACCGCCTGCTACCAGTGCGGGACCTGCTCCGTGGTCTGCCCGATCTCCACCGCCGACAACCCGTTTCCCCGGAAGGAGATGATCTGGGTCCAGTGGGGGCTGAAGGAGCGGGCCCTCGGCAACGCCTCCATCTGGCTCTGCCACCAGTGCGCCGCGTGCACGACCTTCTGCCCCCGCGACGCCAAGCCGGCCAGCCTGATGGCCGCGCTCCGGGACTACAGCATCACGCACTATGCGGCGCCGGCCTTCATGGGGCGGGCCCTGGACGATCCCCGGTACCTGCCGCTCCTCTTCGCGATCCCGGCTCTGATCCTGCTCGCGCTGCTGGCCTCGCTGGGGCACCTCACGGCGCTGCCCCAGGGGCCCATCGTGTACTCGCGTTTCATCCCCATCATCTATATCGAGGCGCTCTTCGCCGCGGCCGTGGCCCTGGCGGGGCTCGCCGCGCTGGCCGGCGGGACGCGTTACTGGCGGGCCATGCGCCGGGAGGCCGGCGCCGGACACCCGTTCTGGCCGGCGCTCGGGCCGACGCTGCTCGCCGTGCTCACGCACCGGAAGTTCAGCGAGTGCGACTCGCGCGCGGCAGGGACCCGCCGGAGCTACAAGGAACACCTCCACCGCACGCACCTGGCCGTCTTCTCCGGTTTCCTGGGTCTGGTCGTCACGACCACCTCGGTGGGGATCGGCATCTACGCCTTTGGCTACCTCACGCCCTGGCCGCTCTGGCACCCGGTGAAGA
>JACORX010000115.1 GCA_016179165.1 Candidatus Rokuibacteriota bacterium
CGTTTTTCTTCAAGAGCTTTGCTGATCTGAGCCGATGGGAGCAAGCCTGGCGAGTAGTGAAGTGGTGGCCGTCAATCGTGGAACGCGCCCAGGCTGCGCGGCGTGGGACCGGATTCATGGTGAGCGTCAACGGCAGGATCGACCAGGCAAGGTGACCTGACAGTTTTTCTTGTTGGCTCAGATCGCGCTCCGGAATCCGAGCGATTCCCTCCTGGCCTACTCGCCCGCTCCCGCTCTCTCATCACTCTCTTCAGGGACAGGGGTCCAGGCGATCCACGTGTCGGCGGGCCCACGTGATCCAGTCGCCGAGCTGTGTGCCGGGCTCCGTTGCCTTGCCCCTTGCCTTGGCGCGGCGCACCACCTCAAGCTCATGCTCGATCTGGCCGGGAAGGCCCGAAGCTGCGCTTGCCCTTGTTCTCCGGGACTTCATCGAACGGCTCCCGGGAGCCGGGTGGAAGGGGCGATGAGGTCGTGGTGAGAGTTGGGAGTTTCGGAAAGCAGTCAAATACCTGCCCGAGATTCACTCCTAACCGCTAGACTCGTAGGCTGTGTATTCAGTCCGTTTCCCTCGGCCTGCGGTCGTGGTCCGATGACGCGAGGGAACCCTTCCGGACCGGCTCCCGTGCTGGGCTCCTCTATCGTTCTGACCGCCGGCGTCGCCGTCTCGGGCGGCTTGGCCTTGGTCTTCCACCTGCTGGCGGCCCGCGGGCTGGGACCGGTCGGCTACGGGGTGCTCATGGCTTCGCTGGCCTATGCCGTCCTCTGGGCCATCGTCATGGAGGGCGGCATCAGCGTCGCCCTCACGCGCGAGGCGGCCGCCGATCCGGAACGGCTCGCCTGGACACCTCGGCTCGCTCTCTGGAAGATCGCGCTCGGGCTGGCCGGCACCGCCGGCGCCGTCGGGTCCGGATGGCTCCTGGGCGCGGATCGCCCGACCCTGACGGTGATCGGGATCCTGACGCTCGGCATGGTCGCCGTGAGCGAAATGCGGCTGGCCTTCGCGGTCTTTCGCGTGGTCGGATCGTTCGCCTGGGAAGCCGCGCTGTCGACGCTCCAGAAGGCGGTCCTCCTGCTCCTCGCGGCGGTCGTGCTGCTGGGGGGCGCTGGGGCGACGGCGGTGGCTCTCGTGTTCACGCTGAGCTATGCGGTGGCCGCCGTCCTCGCGCTGGGCGCTGCCCGGATCCATCTGCGGCGGCGCCTCGGCCCGGCCCCCTGGGGCGGACGGCCACACGCCGGATTCGTCCTGGGAACGTGCGCACCGCTGCTCGCGATCGAGCTGTTCACCAGCCTCTACTTCAAGCTCGACCAGATCCTGCTTCTCCAGCTACGGGGGGCCGAGGAGGCGGGCCTCTATGCCGCCGCCTACCGCGTGATCGAGACGCTGCTCGTCGCCGTGAGCGGCGCGATGACGGTGCTCTTCCCGCGCCTCGTCGTGGCGGCCCAGGGAGAGGCCGGCGACTTCATCGCCGATTTCCTCGAGAGCTGGAAGGCCCTCTGGCTCGCCGCACTGGCGCTGGTCGTCCACGGGTCGCTCTGGGGGACCAGCCTGCTGCCGTTGCTCCTCGGCGCCGCCTACACGCCATCGAAGACCCAGCTGCAGATCCTGCTGTTCGCGCTTCCGTTCTTCTACGTCAATTACCTGCTGACGCAGTCGTTGATCGCACGGGGACGGGTAGTTTTCTACGCGAGCGGAGCCGCGACGTGCGCCGGCGTCAACGTGGGACTCAACTTGTTCCTGATTCCCGCGTGGGGCGCCAGCGGGGCCGCCTACGCCACCATCGCCACGGAAGGAACGCTGCTCGCCATCTGCCTCGTTGGCCTGAGTGACCTGCTGCGTGTGGCCCCCGTGCGGTTGACCTGCGTCACCGGCGCTGTCGCGGCGGCCGCCGTCGCCCTGGGGTGGCTGGTGTGGCCCGACTGGATCGCCGCGCGCGCCGTGCTGGCGCTGGTGGTATCAGGGGGCTTGTGGCACATGTCGTCGCCCTGGCCGCTGCGGCGGCGGACTCCTGCCCCTCGACGCCCATGGTAGCCCCCGCTCAGATGATTTGCCTGAGATTCCCACGAACCTCCGCCGGCGCCTCGCCCGTTCCATCGAGAGACGACTCGCCACCGCCCTCGAGCACTACGGCGTGCCCCTCAAGAGATCGTTGAAGGGATACTGGATGCTCCGGGGTGGCGACTACCGGGTCGTTTTCAAGATCATGGTCACGTACTGGCCAACACGGTCGTATTAGTCGCCACGTGTTCTTGACACGGTCGCGTCCGGCACCCCATACTGTGTAACAGTGTACAAGGGTGCACGCCTACTTCCCCGTCGAAAGGAGCCGATACCCATTAGAGCTACGAAGCCCCGATCTATGGTCGAACATCTCCCCCTCACCCAGGCCAGGAACAATCTTGGTGCCGTCGTGAAGCGGGTCCACCTGGGCAAGACCTACGTCATCCTCGAGAAGGACGGGATCCCGCTCGCCGGCCTCATGGACATCGACGAGTTCGAGGACTACCTCGAGCTCCAGGATCCGAAAGTCCGTGAGCACATCCGCAAGAGCACCGAGGAGTACCGCGCCGGCAAGAGCCGACCGGCCGAGGAGCTCTCGCGTGAGCTTCACGCGATGGTCGAGAGGAGAACGCGGCGTCGGAGAGCATGACGCCGCCGTTTTCTGTCCGCACCAGCCCTCACTTCGACCGCCTGGCCGAGGCACTCACCCGTCACCAGCCGGACTTTCCCGCCCGTTACGATCGAGCGCGCGACTGGTCGGCATCGCGTACGATGCCCGCAGAAGATTGAAACCGCGTGGCGTAGAATCCTAACCATCATAGCTTCAGTCACGGTAAGCACCGAGGGCGAAGTCTCATGAGCGAGGTGCTGATGCCTCTCCTACAGCGATACGCGGAGATCCTCGAGGCTCTGGTGGCGGAGCTCCAGGTGACCTACGGCGCCCGCCTTGTCGCGTGCGCTGTCTTCGGCTCGGTGGGCCGCGGTACGCCTCGATATGGTTCGGACATTGACCTGCTCCTCGTGGTCCATGGATTGCCGCGCGGTCGGTTCCTCCGTCTGGAGGAATTTCTTCCTGTCGAGGCACGGCTCGAGTCCCGTTTGACGTCTGGCGACCCCGAACATCCCGCCATCGCGCTCTCGCCCGTGTTCAAGACCCCCGACGAGGTCGAGGCCGGCAGCCCGCTGTTCCTTGACATGGTCGAGGACGCCCGAGCCCTCTACGATCCCGACGGGTTCCTCGGGCGATCTTTCGATCGCCTGCGGGCGAGACTTCGCCAACTGGGGGCCCGGCGTATCTGGCGCGGCAATGCCTGGTACTGGGAACTGAAGCCGGACCTCAAGCCCGGCGAAGTGTTCGCGCTGTGACCAATCAGAGCCTGGCCCGCAGCTACCTCCTCAAAGCCCAGAAGCGACTGAAAGCGCTCGCCGTCCTCCGCGACGAGGAGGCCCACTCGGACGTCGTCCGCGAAGCCCAGGAATTGGTGGAGCTGGCCCTGAAGGGCATGTTGCGCGCTGTGGGCATCGAGCCTCCCAAGTTTCACGACGTCGGCGGCTTGCTCATCGAGCACGACACCAAGTTCTTCGCCGACGTGCGAGAGCGGCTGCCCCGGGCGGCTGAGATCTCCAAGCGCCTTCGCCGCGAGCGAGAACTGGCGTTCTATGGGGACATCGACTTCATCCCCACAGAGGAGTACTCGGCCGTGGACGGTCAGCGCGCCTACGAGGAGGCGGCGTGGGTCGTCGTCCTGGCGACGGATGTCGTCGGCCGTCTGACGAACTGAACCAATCCCCACGGAAGAATCTGGTGATACGATCCGGCCGATGGCTGGCGAGACTCACCCCGTCCCTTCCGACCGACGGGCCGCGTGGGCGGCCGCCGAGGCCTACGGCTGCGACATGTCGCTGCTGGAGAGCAATCTCCGCAGGACGCCGGCGGAGCGCATCCGCGTGCATGGCCGGGCCCTCGCGGCCGCGCTGGCTTTGAGAACGGCCATGGAGCGCCGCGCTGCCGGATCTTGAGTCCCTCCTCCATCGATTGATTCGGCACCGGGTCGAGTTCGTTGTGGTCGGCGGGTTCGCGGCCGTCGCCCATGGCGTCACGCTGCTCACGCAGGACCTAGACGTCTGTTGCCGCTTCACACCCGACAACCTCATGCGTCTCCCAGACGCTCTCTCCGACCTTCACCCTGTTCACCGGATGCCACCCGAGCGGCCCCCGCTGCGCCTGACTCCGGAGGTGGCTGCCGGGTTCCGGAACCTGTACCTGGAGACCGACTGGGGGCAGCTCGACTGCCTCGGCGAGATCCTGGGCGTGGGGGGCTACGACGAGGTCCTCGCCCAGAGCGTCGAGATCGAGCTGCCCGGCGGTCCCTGCCGCATTCTCGCCATCGATGCCCTCGTCCGGGCGAAGCAGGTGATGGGGCGAGACAAAGATCGTGAGACCATCGTCCAACTCCGAGCGATCCAGGAGCGAACACGCGGCCACTGACCGGGTAGGCGGGCGATCCGGGTGTACGGCCTGTGCAATGGATGTCGTCGGCCGTTTGACGAACTGAACCCATCCCCACGCCCGATCCTGCTGAGCCCTACAGGAGCTCGAACTTCCTGTTTCGCGCCCATCTGTAGACGCCGAAGTCGCCGTCGAACGTGAGGATTCGTGCCTCCTGGTGGATCTCGGCACATCGGATCAAACACGCATCGGCCAATGAAATGGGTCGATCTGCGTACTTCCTCAACAGCGCCTCGATGCTCGCCCAGTGCTCTTCGATCGACATCGCCACGTCGTACACGCCGCGTCGTGCGAGTGCGACAACCTCCGCGGGGCCTGCCGCGTGAACCTTGCCGATCAGGAAACAGGCCTCGGCGACCACGGCCTCGCAGCAGCGAAACGGCGGCACGCACTCCGCGAAGAGTCGGCGCGCCCGCGCGTGATTGGCGTCATTTTGGGAGAGGAGGGCAACCAGAGGACCGGTATCCAGCAGGATACCCGCGGGGTTCACTCGCCGAAGCCCTTCAGGTGTTTCCTGTTCGAGGACAGATCCCTCGGACCCTTTCTGAACCGTCCGACACTGCACCCGGCGAGGTCGAGCGCACTGCGACGCCGGCCCTCTTCTTCCGCCACGAGTCGCAGTCCACGCCGCATAATCTCCGATTCGGTGCGGCCTGTCGATCGCTTCAGCCGTTCGAGCACGACCCGGTCGTCTTCGCCCAGGCGCGCGTGAATGTACGTCTTCATGCGGACACAGTAGCACATAGCTAGGCCTTGTGCTACACGGCATCAGACCGTTGCCAAGTCAACCCATGATAGGCGAGACCCTCCTCCACCCGCGGCGCCCCTTCCTCGCCCCCGTAGGGCGGGGGCTTGTCCCCCGCCGGCGGATGTTCCTCGTAGGCGGAAATCGGCGCGCTCTCGCCGTGTCGCCGTCGAGCTGGTCCCCCGGGCCCCTCCGCGGCGTCATGGCTATCGCCGGCGGCCGCGCGACACGAGCGGACGGACGTGTCTTGCCCACGGCGTACCAGTGAGGCGCCGCACGAACACCTCGTCGGCCGTGACGAGCGATGCGTGCTCTCTCTCCGCCAGCGCGAGATAGAAACAGTCATAGGCCGGATGGTTGAGCGCTCGAGCGATCTCGAGCGCCCGCGGAGCGAGTGCCGCCAGCGGGCTCAATACGTCGACCATGTGTCCGATCTGGGTCATCGCACGCGTCGCGTGCTCCTCCGTGATCTCGCCGGCGCGAAGACGTTTCCACGCAACGTTGCACACCTCGGCGACGATCAAATCGGGGGCCATCAGCGGATCGGTGCCGCTCAGGAGCGCTTCGGCCTCGCGACTCCCCGGCTCGGGAAAGAACCACTTGCTGGCAACGCTCGCGTCGACGATCCGGCTCAGCGGCGGTCCCGATCTTGACGGATCAGCCGGGCGCTGTCGGACAACAGCCGCTTGCCCGGCGTCAGGCCGCGGATCTCACGCGAGATCGCACGCTTGTCATCGGGCGAGAGTCGGGCGGCCTGGCTGAGAACGGCGCGGAGCTCCCCCTCCAACGAGCGCCGATGTCGGGCGGCGTTCCGCTTCAGCAGGGCGACGACCTTGTCATCGAGCTTGCGGACGATCACTTGAGCCACGTTTCGGAGCCTCCTGCTATCATGCATGATAGCACAACGCCGCGACGCCAAGGTCCACACCTGCGACATGTCGCTGCTGGAGAGCAATCTCCGCAGAACGCCGGCGGAACGCATTCGCGTGCATGGCCGAGGCCTCGCGGTTGCGCTGGCGTTGAGAGAAGCCACGGAGAGCCGGGCTGTCGTCGAGTTGAGCTAGATCACGACCCCTGGCCGGGCGTCTCGATAGGCCGTCTCGATCTCAACAGCACCAAGAGCATCCATGGCTTCAATCCCGCCAGCCCTTGACAGCCGAGGCGGTACTGCCCACAATACCAGAATGAAGCCGGCCCGCATCGTGCTGGACACGAACGTGCTGATCGCGGGCTTACGATCCCGTCGAGGGGCCGCGTTCCGCGTGCTGACGTTCACCGGGGGCGGCCACTTCGACATCGCCGTGTCCGTTCCGCTGGTGCTCGAGTACGAGGCCGTGGCAAAGGCGCAGTCGAGGGCGATGGGCCTGACCGCGCGAGAGATCGATGAGATCCTGGACTACCTCGTCAGCGTGGCCGATTGCCGGTCGATCTTCTTCCTCTGGCGACCGTACCTCAAAGATCCCAGGGATGACATGGTCCTCGAGGTCGCGGTCGAGGCGGAGTGCCAGTACATCGTCACCTACAACCAGCGGGACTTCGCCGGGGCGGATCGCTTCGGGGTTCGGATCGTGACGCCGAGGGAGTTCCTAGACATGCGAGGGCTGCTACCATGAGCACAATGAGTGTGCGCCTGCCTGAGTCACTGCACAAGCGCGTGCGGGACCTGGCCAAGCGTGAGGGCATCTCCATCAACCAGTTCATCGCCACCGCGCTGGCCGAGAAGCTGTCCGCCCTCATGACCCGCGAGTATTTGGAGGAGCGGGGCCGGCGCGGCGACCGGCGAAAGTTCGACCGCGCGCTCGGGAGGGTCCGCGACGTGGATCCCGCACTGCGCGACCGTCTGTAGTCCGCTGTCACCAAAGGTGTAACCAACCGCCCGCACCGCGGGCGCACTGGCGTGCACTCTCGCGCACATGATCGCCCAGAGTCCCACGCGCGCAAGAGGGCGACATGATGGGTGCCATTCGCGCTCACCTGGAGCCCTTCCCGGGCGCGCTCGGCGCTTGTCGAGCGCGAGGCCCGTCTGCTCATCGCAGAGCAGGCACGGCCGTGACCCGCGGAGAGATCTATCTGATCCTCTGAGCATCGCCGACCTGCGACATCGTGACGTGCGTTGGACAGTAAGCCGGCACGACGACGTCGAGCGCCTCCCGATCCGATGGCTCGGTCTCCACGATTCTCCACCGGCCCTCGATCAACGAGTCACGTCTTGCCATCGCACGCTACCGGTGTGCTGTTGGTGAGATGCCTGCGCCACTCGAGCACGGTTGGCCTCCGTGCCGCCAGGTCAGGGATGCGCTTGGGCCGGCACTCGCCCTAGGACGAGAGCGACGACGGCTCGCGCTCGGTCGAGGGCCTGGCGAACCTCCGACTCCGCGGGCTCGGAGGGTTCTCCCGGGTAGCGGTATCGCCAGGCGTACTCCGTCAACGGTGCCGTCGCGCGAAGATGCGGCTCGAGCGTGGCATCGATGGCCACGCACTCGGCGCCGATCTCCACGAGGTCGTGCGTCTTCCGGAACGGCCGATCGTGCCAGGTGAGGAAGGCCTTCAGCGCCTTCTCGACGGCCTGCTGGCAGTGGAACGCCGCGTCACCAACTAGCAGCCTCGGCGCCACGAATCCGGTGCCGAAACGCGAGTATACCGTGGCGACGCTCGCGACGCTCGCGATGATCGCGGCGGCCGCAGGCGCGCACCTCGAGGTGCGATTCGTGCCGAATAGGCGACGTGTGCGGCACGCCTCGCGCGACCGCCCGGACTCGCGAGCCAGGCGACGGGTAGCTCCCGACGCCGGCGCATAGCCGGTACAAACGCCGGTCTCCTCCAACTTGGTTGCCGGGAGGCTGCATGTCGCCAAGAAGGTTGACGGGCCTGCTGGCCGGGGGGGATAATCGCGGCAGCATGGCTTCCCCCGACAGTGTCCCAAAGGGTCAGCCCCTGGGGCAGATCCTCCTGGCGGCCCAGGTCATTACGCCGGAGACCCTCCAGGACGCGCGCGCGCGCGCCAGGCAGAACCACGTGCGGCTCGGCGATGCGCTCGTGGCCATGGGCGCGGCCGCCCCGGAGGACGTGCTGCGGGCGCTGGCCGCACAGCAGGGGCTGCCCTACCTCCCGGCCGACGAGCTGCCCAGCAGTCCGCCCATCCTCCAGAGTCTGTCCTCCAAGTACCTTCGGCAGTACATGGTGTGCCCTATTGCGGTGGACGGCTCCACGGTGACGATGGCAACGGCCGATCCGACCAATCCCCAGCTCCTGGACGACCTCAGGCAGACCCTCGGGCTCACGGTCAGCCTCTGCGTGGCGCCCCCGGCGGCCATCTTGGAGGCCATCGAGCGGGCCTACAGCGCCTCTACGCCGCTCCAGAAGATCGTCGAAGGGATGGGGTCGGACGAGGGCCCGGGCGAGGCAGAGGAGAACGTCAATCAGCTCCGCGACATGGCCTTCGAGGCGCCGGTCGTGAAGCTCGTCAACCTGCTGATCGAGGAGGCCGCGGCCGCCGAGGCCTCGGACATCCACATCGAACCGTTCGAAGAGCAGTTGAGAGTGCGCTACCGCGTGGACGGCGTCCTCTATGAGCGGGAGTCGCCCCCGCGCCGGCTTCAGGCGGCGCTCACCTCGCGCATCAAGCTGATGGCGGAGATGAACATCGCCGAGCGGCGGCTCCCTCAGGATGGGCGCATCCGCGTGTCGGCCGGCGGCCGGCGGGTGGACATCCGCGTTTCCACCATCCCCACGGTCTACGGCGAGTCGCTGGTGATGCGGCTCCTCGACCGCTCGTCGGTGTTCCTGCCCTTCAACCGGCTGGGCTTCTCCCCGCGAGTGGCGGAGATCTTCCAGGAGCTGATCCGCCGCCCGCACGGGATCCTGCTGGTGACGGGACCCACCGGATCGGGCAAGACGACGACGCTCTACGCGGCGCTCGACAAGATCAACTCCCCCGACAAGAAGATCATCACCGTCGAGGATCCGGTGGAGTACCAGCTGGCCGGCGTGAACCAGATCCCCGTGCGTGCCAAGATCGGGCTCTCATTCGCGACCGGACTGCGACACATCGTGCGCCAGGACCCGGACATCATCATGGTGGGAGAGATCCGAGACCTCGAAACAGCGGAGATCGCCATCCAGGCCGCGCTCACGGGCCACCTGGTGTTCTCGACCCTCCATACGAACGACGCGCCCGGGGCCGTCACGCGGCTGCAAGACATGGGCGCCGAGCCGTATCTGGTCGCCTCGGTGCTGAGCGCGGTGCTGGCCCAGCGGCTCGTGCGGCGAATCTGCGAGGCCTGCCGCGCGCCCTACCAGCCGGATGCGGGTGATCTTCTGGCCCTCGGGGTCACGGATGCCGGCGGCATCGAGCTCTCCCGCGGCAAGGGCTGCGACGATTGCCGCGGAACGGGCTACCGCGGACGCTTGGGGATCTACGAGCTCTTCGTGATCACCGAGGAAGCGCGTGGGCTCATTCTGTCCAAGAGGCCCACGGGCGAGATCCGACGCCACGCCATCGAGCGCCAAATGGTGACGCTGCGCGACGATGGCTGGGCCAAGGCGCGGGCGGGCATCACGACGGTCGAAGAGATCCTGCGGGTCACGCAGGAAGACAGCTAGTGCCGGGCCAACTAACTTCGCCAGATCAACTCAGCTCTCGCCTCGCGGCAGGGCCGCTCGGCTCGAACTGCCACGTTCTCGGTCGGCAGCAGCCCTCAACGTACACCCACGTACGCCTCGGGCTGCTGCCTCCCTCGGGCCTCGTCTGGCTCGTCATTTGACCCGGCACTCTGGGATCACGCGTGAGTTCTAGGCGAAACTCGTTGGAGTCCCACTAGCCCTCCCCTCACCCTGCTCTTCTCCCCACGTGGGAGAGAGATTCGGAGAGCGCAGCGTGCCGGTCTTCGTCTACAAAGCGGCGGATCAACGGGGCCAGACCATCGACGGCGTCATGGAGGCCCCCGACGCGCGCAGCGTGGTCGAGCGCCTCCAGCGCGACGCCTACTTCCCGATTCAGGTCACCCCACAGCAGGAGCGGTCCGGTCTCGCCGGCCTCAGACTAACGGGCTCGGTGCGGCAGCGGGTCCCCGGCCGCGATCTCGTCGCGTTCACCCAGCAGCTGGCCACGCTCATCGAGGCGGGGCTGCCGCTGGACCGCGCCCTGGGCATCCAGGAAGGCCTGGCGCCCAACGCACGGCTTCGCGTCATCACGGGCGACGTGCTGCGGAGCGTGCGCGGAGGGACTTCCTTGGGCGAGGCGCTGGCCAAGCACCACCCCAGGCCCTTCTCGCGCCTCTACATCAATATGGTGCGGGCCGGCGAGCGGGGCGGCGTCCTCGAGCACACCCTGCGCCGCCTGGCGGAGTTCCTCGAAGAAGCCCAGGAGTTCCGCGACACCCTCGTCTCAGCCCTGATCTACCCGACCCTGCTGGCGACGGTGGGCGGCGCGGCCGTGGTCTTCCTGATGACCTTCGTCATCCCGCGCTTCGCCGACATCTTCCGCGATCTCGGCAGCACCATCCCGCTCCCCACCCTGATACTCCTCTCGGTGAGCGGGTGGCTCCGCAGCTTCTGGTGGGTCCTGGCGGCGGGCGGGCTCGGCGGCGCGCTGGCGCTTCGGACGTGGTTGGCGACGGTGGCGGGGCGGCTCCAGGCCGACCAGATCCTCTTGAGGCTGCCGGTGCTGGGGCCCGTGATCCTCCAGACCGAAGTCGCCCGCTTTGCCCGCATCACGGGCACGCTTCTCAAGAGCGGCGTGCCGATGCTGGCCGCCCTCGGCGTCGTCAAGGAGATGATGGGCAACCAGGTGATAGCCAATGCCGTGGAGAGCCTGGGCGACGGCGTCAGGCGAGGCGCGGGTCTCTCGAAGCCCATGGAAGACCTCGGGATCTTCCCGGCGCTCGCCACCCACATGGTCAGGGTCGGCGAGGAGACCGGACGCCTCGAAGAGATGCTGCTCAAGGTCGGCGCCACCTTCGAGACGGACACGCGGAAGAACGTCAAGCGCCTGATCGCCCTGGTCGAGCCGGGCATCATCCTGGTCATGGGGCTCGTCGTGGGCTTCATCGTCGTGGCCATGCTCATGGCCATCGTCTCGATCACCGACATCCCGATCTGATGCGCCGGCGTAGTATCGCCGCGGCCTACCCGCCCCAAGCCCTAGCGGTCGCGCGTCGGGTTTCTCCTTGTTCGATTCGGAGAATTCCGAAGTAAGCTACAGCGAGTCTTGCGAACTGTGAGAAAATCAGCATTCGGACCCATCAAGCGAGCCATGATGCCCATGCGACTACGTCTGCCTCCGTCGAGCCTCCGTGCAATCGGCAATTCGCGCGGCTTTTCCCTGATCGAGCTGCTCGTGGTGATCATCATCCTGGGCCTGCTGGCCGGCCTCGTGGGCCCGCGCCTCTTTGCCCGCGTGGGCCAGTCCAAGCAGGCCGCCGCCCGCGCGCAGATCGAGCTGTTCAGCGCCTCGCTGGACCAGTACCGGCTCGACGTCGGATCATACCCGCCCGCGGCCGCGGGCCTCGAGGCGCTCGTGAGCAACCAGAACGTCCCCAACTGGAACGGTCCGTACCTCAAGAAGAACGTGGTGCCGGTGGACCCATGGGGCAAGCCCTACCTGTACAAGTGCTGCCCGGGCGATCACGGCGACTTCGACATCTGGAGCCTCGGGGCCGACGGCGCCCCTGGCGGCGACGGGGAAAACGCCGACGTCACCTTGTGGCTGGTGAAATGAAGCGCGGCTTCACCCTCATCGAACTGGCCGTGACGCTTTTGATCCTGGCTCTCGGGGTCGCCGTGGCCGCCCCGTCGCTTTCGCGCGGCATGGACACGGTGAGGGCGAGGGCGGAGACGGCGGGGATCGCGACCTTCCTCCGAGCCGCACGCGAGCAGGCCATCACGCGCAACCGCCCCTACGAGGTGCGGGTGAATACAGAGGAGGGGGTCATCGAGTTGCGCACCGGCGAGACGGTGCTGGCGAGCCGGCACCTCGCGCTCGGAGTCCGGGTGATTGCCGATCCGCCGACGAGTCGCACCGTCACCTTCCTGCCCCAGGGTCTCTCGAGCGGCGCCCGGCTCCGCGTGGAGGGGCCTGGGGGCAGGGCGCACCTCGTCACCGTGGATGCGCTGACCGGGCGGGTCGCCACCCGGAGATTCGATACATGAGCCGCCGCGCGGACGCGGGCTTCACGCTGCTCGAGGTGCTCGTCGCCGTGGTCATCTTGAGCGTCGCAGTGGTCACGTTGGTCCAGCTCACCTCGCAGGGGCTGAGGCTGCTGAAAGTCTCGAGCGACTACCAGGAGGCCGTGCTCCTGGCCGACCGCGTGACCAGGGCCGGCGAGGCGTCCATCGAAGGTGTCGAGACCGGGCACGAAGGCCGGTTCAACTGGGAGCGCCGGACACAACTCGTGGAGGTGCCGGATGACCTGGCGCCGGTAGGGACCGCGTCCCCCCGCCTCCTCGCGCTCTCAGTGGCCGTGCGCTGGGACACCGGGCGGACCCTGGAAGTGGCGACGCTGCGCCTGGCACCCGCCACCGTGACGACGCGATGACGTCATCACGGCAGCGGGGCTTCACCCTGGTGGAGGTGGTCATCGCGCTCACCATAGTGGCCACGCTGCTCGTCGTCATGTTCGGGAGCCTGCGGGTGGGGCTGGCCGCCTGGCAGCGCGGGGACGAGCGCGCCGAGGTGCTCGATCGCGCGCGGAGCATCACCCAGATCGTCACGCGTACATTGGGAGCCGCGCATCCGTATATGACCGCGGCGCAGAGAGGGGAGGCGCCCCGCCTTCTCTTCGAGGGAACGCCGGATCGAGTGGCCTTCGTCACCGCGGTGCCGCCCTTCCCGACGGCCGTGCCCATTGCCTTCACTGCGGTGACGCTGTCCCAAGAGACCGGGCCGGTGCCGGGGCTCGCCGTGCGTCAGAAGCCGCTGCCGAACGCGGAACCTTTCGACGGCGCGATCGAGCCGGCCCTCGTGGACGGGACGGTCAGCGCTGTCCATTTCCGCTATCTGAGAGAATCGGACCGCGCGTGGACAGAGCGCTGGGACGCCGTCGAGGAGAAGGCGCTTCCGCTGGCGGTCGAGATAACGCTCAGCATCGTCCAGGCGGGGCGAAGCGCCCCGCAGCCGCCGCTCATGGTCTCGCTCCCCGTGAGGGCTCCGTGAACAACGAGCGCGGCTTCGCCCTCCTGGCGGTGATGCTGGTGATGACGCTCCTCGCCATCGTCGTCACCGAGCTCGCCATGTCCATGCGCCTCGAAGCGTCCATGGTCCGCTCCTACAAGGACGTGACGCTCGCCACCCACCTGGCCGAGGCGGCCGTCCAGCAGGCGAGCAGGGAGATCCTGGGGCCGGGCAACATCGAGGGTCTCGACGAGGACGGGACGCTGTCCTTCTACCGGAGCGTGGGAACGTCTGCCCTGCTGGTCAAGCTGAGCAGGATGCCGCGCCGGCACGTGCCGCTGGGGGCCGGCGAGTTCTCCTACCGGATCTCTGACGAGGAGGCGCGACTGAACCTCAACACGGCGCCTCCGGATCGCGTGGACCGGCTGCTCACCGCCCTCGGTCTCGACAAGCAGGCGCGCGACATCATCGACGACTCGCTGCAGGACTGGAAGGACGCCAACGACCTCTCCCGGCTCAACGGCGCCGAGAGTGAGGACTTCTACCTCAAGCTCCCGGTCCCGTACAGGGCGAGGAACGGCGCACTCCAGGACACGGCCGAGCTGCTCCAGATCCGCGGCATCACGCGAGAGATCTACCGAGGGGAGAAGGGGCACCCGGCCCTCGCCGACCTCATCACCGTGGTGGGCCGCAACACCGTCAACATGAACACGGCGCCCGCGCCGGTACTGAAGGCGCTCGGTCTGTCGGACGCCGAGATCACCGAGATCACCCAGACGCGCGCCAAGACACCGTACCCGAACGTGGGACGCTTCGGGGGGAGGGGGGTCGGCGTCGGCAGCGCGACCTTCCGCATCGAGGCGGAGGGGCTGATCGCGGGCGAGCCGCGGGCGCGCATCGTCGCCATCGTTCAGCGCCGGAGCGGCCCGTCGGCTGCGACCCCAAGGCCGACCGGTGCCGTGAGATCAACGACGGGCCCCGCGACGCCGCCCCTCGGCGTGGCGACGCTCTCCTGGCGCCTGGCTGAGCCATGAAAGCGCGCGCCGGGCTCTTCGTGGACGAAAAAGGGCTTGCGCTGGCCGTCCTGTCAGGCCGGGGGACGGTGGATTGCGTCGCGTTCGACGCGGGCGAGAACCTCGGGCCACTCGTCGCGGCGGAGCTCGACAGCAGCGGCTACAGGCGGCGCCGGCTGCGCGTGGGCCTCGACCGCGGCCTCGCCGTGATCAAGGTGCTCGAGCTGCCGCGCGCGGAGG
The DNA here is from genome assembly GCA_016179165.1 of Candidatus Rokuibacteriota bacterium. Classification (GTDB taxonomy): domain Bacteria; phylum Methylomirabilota; class Methylomirabilia; order Rokubacteriales; family CSP1-6; genus AR37. The sequence goes on from JACORX010000115.1 coordinate 14,617, forward strand.
GCAGCAACCTCGGCGAGATGGTTCGATTCGACCTGGACCGGCATGTCCCCTTTCCGGCCGAGGACGTCGCCTACGACTGGCGCCTCAACCCGAGCAGTGCCGACGGGCCGCTCCGCGTGCTGGTCGGGGCCTGCGAGCGGCGCCGGGTGGACCAGGCGCTCGGCCTCGTGCGCGAGGCCCGGCGCCTGCCCGCGACGCTCTCGATCGCCTGCCACGATCTCTGCGGGCTGCTCCCGCGCAAGATCGAGGCCAAGCGCGCCGTCTGGGCGCATCGCCACGATGGCCGCACCGACCTCGTCTTCCTCGACCGCCGTGTCGTGCTCCTGAGCCGAACGGTGCCCGCCGAGACGCCCCACGAGCTGGTGCGCGAGATCCAGCGAAGCCTGGCGCTGCTCCAGTGGCGCGATTGCGAGGCGCTGTGGATCTCGGGCGACGAGACCGAGCGTTTCCTGTCGGCCCCATCGCTGGCGGAACTCGGAGCCACCGTTTCGGCGCCGCCGTACTCCACGGACGCCTGCGCGCTCGTCGAGTCGCTGCCCGAGGAGCGGTACGGCGCCGCCGTCCTGGCTCTCGCCGTCGCCTTCAGCTCCCGCAGGCCGCGCATCGACTTCCTCCCGCCGGCGCTCAGGCCGCGGCGCGCCTCGCCCGGCCAGCTCGTCACCGCCGCGATGCTCGCCATCGCGGCGCTCCTCGGCCTGGGAGTCCTGGGCGCCCAGGTCTGGCAGCGCGAGCGCTACGTGACCCGGCTCTCTCAGGAGATCAAGCGGCTCGACCCGGAAGTGAAGGCCGTGGAGCGGCTTGCCGCCGAGGTCGCGCAGAAGAAGCGGCTGGTGGGGGCGCTCCGAGCGGTCCAGGCCGGCGGGCTGCGCCCGCTGCCGTTCATGCTCGATCTGACGGCACTCGTCCCACAGGACTCCTGGCTCCAGGCGGTGAACATGGACACCCAGGGCGTGGAGCTCATCGGCCAGGCGGGGACGGCAAGCGCGCTGATCCCCGCGCTCGATGCCTCGCCCTGGCTCGAGCGCGTCGAGTTCACCTCGCCCGTGACCAAGATCCAGGGCAAGGAGCAATTCCGCCTCCGCGGCAGCTGGGAGCGGCGCTAGCATGCCGATCCTGAGGCGTCGCGAGCGCACCCTCATCGGGCTGGCCCTGGCCGGGCTCCTGCTTGTCGCCCTGTATTTCTACGTCGTCGAGCCGCTCGTCAACCGGGCCCGCGATCTGACCGAGCTGGCCCCGGCACGCGAGGCCACGCTCGAGTCGCGGCGACGCCTCGTCGCGCAGCGCGCCCGGCTCACCGAGGAGCTGGCCGAAGCGACGCTGGCCGTCGAGAAGCAGGCGGCGCGGCTCCTGTCCGGGCCGACGGCGCCTCTGGCGGCCTCGGAGCTCCAGAAGGTGGTCAAGGATGTGGCCGCGGGGGCCAACGTGGAGGTGCGCAGCGAGCGCGTCATGCCGCCCGTCGACAGGGCCGGGCTCCAAGAAGTGCCGATCGAGCTGACTGTGGCCGGGGGCATCCGCGAGACTGTGGCCCTGCTCTACCAGATCGAGCACACCCCAAGGCTGCTGACCGTCAAGGAGGTCAAGGTGCGCGTGGTGGGCGTCGGCCAGCCGCGCGGACTACTGACCACCCTCATCGTCGCGGGCTATCTGCTGCCTGCGCCGGCCGCTGGGAGCAACTAGTGCCGGCCCAACTAACTTCGCCATACTTCGTTCTCGGTCGGCAGCAACCCTCAACGTACACCCACGTACGCCTCGGGCTGCTGCCTCCCTCGGGCCTCGTCTGGCTCGTCATTTGGCCCGGCACTCTGCGGGTCCGCGCGTACCGCTGGGAATACTCGTTGGATGAGCACTAGAGTGTCGCGGCGACTGCTCGTGATCAACGTGGCGCTCGGGTTCGTGAGCGTCGTGCTGGCCGTCGGCGTCTTCCGGAC
>JACORX010000138.1 GCA_016179165.1 Candidatus Rokuibacteriota bacterium
GTATAGATTAGGATAAAGCCCCTGAACCCTCTCACCAAACCTGGTCAAGTCCACCGGAACGCATTCGACGTAGGGGGTTAGGCCTGCTTTCGAATCACGGCGACCCCGTGCGTTTTAAGGCGATCGATTACCCAGGCAGGGTTTCGTTTCCCATCCGCTCGGCGGTCACGTACGACCTCGACCTCCTTGTCCCTCTCAAAGGCCTGGAGGAGGTGTTCGTAGAGATCATCCTGGCCCCGGGAGACCAGGATGGTCCATCGACGAGCAGGCTTTCGTGGCTGCGTGTTTGACATGTGCGCTACCGGACCCAGAGCGATGCAAACCTTGAGCCATGGCACCCTCAGGCCCCGCTGAGCCGCGCTGCCGTCCGCTCGACCTGCAGGCGCGCCAGCCCCGGCCGGCCCGTATCGGCGCCCGACACGACGAGGACGGGCGCGGGACCCGTGGACGACGACAGCCGGCGGATCTCGAGGCGCTCGCTCCCCGAGCGGAGGAAGGCGGAGTGGAAGGATCCGAGCGCCCCCACCTGGGCGCACTGCTCCATGACTTGCGCGAGCTCCCAGGCGAACGGTGCCAGCTCCCCGGCCGACGCAGCCGGAGAAACGAAACAGTGAATGAGAGCGCCACTCGTCGGCTCGCGATACGACTGAGCCGTGAGAGGTCCGAAGGCTTCGAGGTCCTCCGCGGCGACCGTGGGCGGCGGGGGGGCGTAGTCGAACCTCGTCGCGGGCGTCACAGCCTGTCGCTCCGCCGCCGGTGAGCCGGGATCATGCGCGGCCGCCGCGCGCCGCGCGAGGATCTCGAGACGGGCCAGCGGGCCGCCCGGGTGCAAGCCCACGGCGAGCGCCGTGCCGGTGTTCCATCCGGATCCGACGGGAGTGAGCACGAGCGCGCCTCCGACTCCGCGCAGGGTCGCCTGTTCGACGGGCCGCGGCGCACGGCGCGCGATCAGGGGACTCAGTCGGCCGGCTGCGGCCGCCACCGCGTTGCTGGCCAGACCCGTCGCCGACACGCTGATGATCGCGAAATCTCCGACCTGCACCTTCTCGAGGGCCGCGGTCTCCCAAGGGGCCAGGAGGGCGGCGAGCGTCTCAGTATCACCCCGGGACTCGGGGTGCGCCATCTGCGGCCCTGGGAAGGCACCCCTCTCGATGGTCCGAGCCTGGACGGGCGCCTCAATCGGCGCGGGGCAGCTCTCGATCCCCGGCACCTCCACCGGCTCTCGCCCGATCGACGCCGCAAACACGTCCGGCGGTAGTTGCCGTACGATCTCGTCCAGCGGCAGCAGCAGCCGCCCCTTCACGATCCGCTCCTTCACCTCCGCCGGCGCCACCGCGAACACCGCCGCCGGAAACTGCTCCACCACCACCTCCCACGCCACCTGCACCACGCCCTCGCCCAGCTGCGGCAAGACCACGTCCTGCGGCACCACCAGCGTCTCCGCCTCCCGCAGCCGCGCCCCTACCTGCCCCAGCGGCACCCGAAACGCCCCAGGCGGCAGCTGTCCCACCACCCGGTCGAACGGAATCCGCACCACTGCTGCCGCCGGCGCCGGCGCCTCCAACGTCGCCGGCGCGTCGGCCGCAATCGCCGCCGAAAACGACGGCTCGGGCGCCACCAGCTCGTCCGGCGCCTCGAGGGTTTCTTCGACCACTCGGGCGGCGGGCTCATCCGGGACGACGACCGGAAGCTTTGCCACCGCGGGCGGCGGCCCTGCCAGCGCGGGGGCTGCGACGGCCATCGCGGGCAGCGCGCCCACGGCCTTGGCGACCGGGGCGGACGCCGCGGACTCGTGCTCGGCTCCGGCCGAGATCCGCGCCCAGGCCCTGCGGTCCTTAGATGGAATGATCTCAGGAGCCTGCCGCGGCTGCTTCGTCGCCCCCGCCCGGGCCCGAGTCACGCCCGCCTGGGGACGAGGGGCCGCTGCCCGAGGAGCGAGCGCCCCGAGGAACGGCAAGGTCATGACCAGCGAGCCGACCATGGCAAGGACGAGGGCCGGAGGAAAGCCCCACAGTGCCGGCGCCAGCGCCTGCTCGAAGGAGATGAAGCCGACCCTCGCGTAGAGCCACGCCGTCGCGAGAGCGATGCCCACGTGCAGGATCGCCAGTGTGAAAAAACCGGCCAGCCAGCCGCCTATCCGCATGCGCGGAACGCAGAGCGGCAGCACCAGCCCGTAGACGAGGGCGGGCGCCGCCACGGCCGCCCACCACGGCTGCTGCAGCTTCACGACGGGATTCACCACGTAGAGCGCCGTCGACGAGCCGAGCGCGAGGACCAACGCGGCGATGGCGGCGAGCCACGCCCAGGGTTTCTTGAAGTTGGAGATGCCGGCGGATGTCGCCATCAGATGGACCGGAGCAGCTCCAGCAGGACCCTCTTGACGTAGTGGCGGACCTTGCCGAGCACGTGCGGGTCGCTCAGCACGACCGCGAGGATGGCCGAGGGCCCGGCGCCGTGCAACAGGACCATGCCGGCCTCGTAGTCGAGGACCATGCTCGAGAGCGCGCCCTGTCCCATCTCGCGCCCGAGGCCCTCCGACGCCTCGGCCAGCCACGCGGCCAAGGCGCCGGCGACCTCGGCGCCGACCCCGATCTCACCGGCGGTCTCGATGACGAAGCCCTCACGGTCCACGAGAGCCGCCAGTCGCACGCCGGGCATGGACGCCAAACGCACCAGGATCGCCTTGAGGTCGGACAGCGCCACCATCTCGTCAGCGGCCGCCGCCGGAAGACCGACCGGCGCCGCGGCGCGCCGAGAGCGGGCGGCCAGGAGCTCGTCCACCTTTCGCGCGAGGTCGTCGGCCGTGAACGGCTTCCGCAGGACGTCGCTGGGGCGGACCTGCGCCGCCCGATCGAGGACGGCGCTGTTGATGAAACCGGAGATGAGGAGCACCGGCGTTTCGGACAGCGTCGGGTGCGCGCGCACGAACTCGCAGATACGGTAGCCGTCCCCGTCCGGCATGACGATGTCGCAGACGACGACGTCGGGCATGGCGCTGCCAATGCGCTCCATTGCCTCGGCGCCCGACGAGGCGGAGAGCACCTCGAATCCCTTCAGCCCGAACGCGCGCTCGACCATTTTACGCACCGAGAGGCTGTCGTCCACGATCAGCACCTTGGCCATCGAGTCGAGCGTTCTCCTTCAGGGGTCTCCGGCACCGCCCATGATGGGCTCGGAAAGGGTGCCGGCCACCCTCATTACGCGCCGCAACCTACCGTAACCTTGGGTGTTTCAGAATGGCGTCTGGACGCCGGGAGTGTCAAGCGAAACCCGCCTGCCCGCCTTGCGGTGCGGTAGGGGGGTATGTTAGCGTGGCTCTGCATTTTTATGGATCTGACAGCCGCCGTCCTCGAGCCCAACCGAGCCCTAGCCCTCCGCTTGGTGGTCGCTCTGGGCATCCTCCTCGTTGGGTGGCTGACAGCTAAAGTCTCGAAAGGACTGGTGTTCCGTTTCTTGCTGACGGTTCGCTTCGACATCGCTTCCGAGAAGGCCGGTATCGACGACGTCCTGGTCCGGGCAGATATCAGGCAGAGCCCGGCCGAGCTGCTTGCCGTGCTCGTCTACTGGCTGATGCTGCTGGCCACCCTGGTCGCAGCAGTGAGCGCTCTCGGTCTCGGCCAGGTCTCGGAGGTCCTGACGCGGTGCCTGGTCTACGTCCCGAAGGTCATCGCGGCCGTGGTGGTGCTTATCCTCGGGCTCTTCCTCGCGAGCTTTCTGGCTGGGGTCGTCCGCGCCGCGGCGGCGAACGCCGGGATGGCCGAGAGCGACGCGCTGGCAGCGCTCGTCCGCTACGCCGTCGTGGCTTTCACCGCGGCCGTGACGCTCGAGGAACTCGGCATCGCGCCGGAGCTGGTCCGCTCGGCCTTTGTCATCCTCTTCGGCGCGGTGGCGCTGGCGCTGGCGTTGGCCTTCGGACTCGGGTGCAAGGACCTGGCACGGGAGTGGATGGTTCGATTCCTCGACACCGCGCGGGCGCGCCGGAAGTCCCACTAAAGGAGACGCGTATCGTATGGCTGAGACGACACTGCATCTGACGGAGGCGAGCTTCGACGCCGAGATCGGCAAGCACAAGGAGGTCCTCATGGTGGACTTCTGGGCGGAGTGGTGCCAGCCCTGCCGGGCCATCGCACCGGCGCTCGAGGAGCTGGCCCAAGAGTCAAACGGCTCGGTGAGCCTCGCGAAGGTCAACGTAGACGACAATCCGCAGCTCGCCGCGCGCTACGGCGTCCGCTCCATCCCGACCATCCTCTTCATGAAGGACGGCAAGGTCATGGATCAGGTCATCGGCGCGGTGCCCAAGTCCCAGATGAAGAAGAAGCTCGACGCCCTCGCGTAGCCCTACCGCCATGACCACGCTGGGGCACGCGCTGCCCCCGCTCTCTCCGTCGCGCGAGGAGTTCCATCGGCTGGCCGCCGGCGGCAACCTCGTGCCGGTCTATGCCGAGGTGGCGGCCGACCTCGACACGCCGCTCTCGGCCTTCCTGCGCCTGCGACCCGGGCCGTATGCCTTCCTCCTGGAATCGGTCGAGGGCGGCGAGAAGTGGGCGCGCTACTCCTTCCTGGGCTCGGAGCCCTCCATGGTCTTCACCGCGAAGGGACGTCGGCTCACGGTGCGCCACGCCGGCGGCCGCGTGGAGACGCTCCAGGCGCGGAACCCCTTCGAGGCGCTGCGGGCGCTCCTCGCGCGCTTCAAGCCCGTCGCCGTGCCCGGGCTGCCGCGCTTTCAGGGCGGCGCCGTGGGCTTCTTCTCCTACGACATGGTCCGCCACGTCGAGAAGCTGCCCCGCCGAGCCAAGGACGACCTCAAGCTGCCGGATGCCGTGTTCATGTTCACGGACAGTTTGCTGGTGTTCGACAACCTCCGCCACCGTCTGCTGGTCATCGGCAACGCGCATATCACGAGCCGGGATCCGGCCTCGCTCGACCGCGCGTACAACGAGGCCGTCGACAGGATCAAGGCGCTCCTGGCCAAGCTCGCGCGCCCCGCGCGGCCGCCGGCGCCGCTGACCTTCCCGGCCGTCGAGCCGCTCGTCGCCATGGGCGAGGAGGGTTTCACCTCGACCATGGACGAGGCGACGTACATGGAGCGCGTGCGCCAAGCCAAGGAGCACATCGCCTCGGGTGACGCCTACCAGATCGTGGTCTCGCGGCGGCTGGACACTGAGCTCCGGGCGGACCCCTTCACCGTCTACCGGGCGCTGCGCACCATCAACCCGTCGCCCTACCTCTTCTTCCTGCGGCTGGGCAAGACGAGCATCGTCGGCTCCTCGCCCGAGGTGCTCGTGCGCCTCGAAGACGACCGCGTCGAGGAGCGGCCCATCGCGGGCACGCACCCGCGGGGCCGGACGGAGGCGGAGGACGACAAGCTGGCGGCCGAAATGCAGTCCGACCCCAAGGAGCGCGCCGAGCACGTTATGCTCGTGGATCTCGGCCGCAACGACGTCGGGCGGGTGTCCAGGATCGGCTCGGTCGAGGTGACGGAGTTCATGGTGGTCGAGCGTTATTCGCACGTGATGCACCTCGTCAGCCACGTCCGCGGCCGGCTCGAGCCTGGGCGCGACGCTTTCCACGTGCTCGAGGCCTGCTTCCCGGCCGGGACGCTGACGGGGGCGCCGAAGATCCGGGCCATGGAGATCATCGAAGAGCTCGAGCCCACCCGCCGCGGACCGTACGGCGGCGCCGTCGGGTACGTCTCGTACTCGGGCAACCTCGACTCCTGCATCACCATCCGCACCGTGGTCTGCCACCGCGGCCGCGCCTCGATCCAGGTGGGCGCCGGCATCGTGGCCGACTCGGACCCCAAGACGGAGTGGCTCGAGACCTGCTCCAAGTCGCGCGGCATGCTGCTGGCCCTCCGCGTTTCTCAAGAAACCGGCGGGCAGCACGAGCGCGGGCGGCGGGAGGGCCTCGCATGATCCTCGTCCTGGACAACTACGACTCGTTCACCTACAACCTGGTCCAGTACCTGGGCGAGCTGGGAGCCACGATGCGCGTGGCGCGCAACGACAAGATCACGATCGAGGAGATCGAGCGCCAGGATCCCGAGGGCATCGTGATCTCGCCGGGTCCCGGCAACCCGGACGGCGCCGGCATCTCGCTGGCGCTCATCCGCCGCTTCCACGAGACCACCCCGATCCTGGGCGTCTGCCTCGGGCACCAGGCCATCGGCCAGGCCTTCGGCGGGACGGTCAGCCGGGCCCGCAAGCAGATGCACGGCAAGACCTCGCGCATCCACCACGACACGCGCGGCGTCTTCGAGGCGCTCCCGCAGGACTTCGAGGCGACGCGCTACCACTCCCTCGTCGTGCTGGACCAGGGCTTCCCGGCTCCCCTGGAAGTCTCGGCGCGCGCCGAGGACGGCGAGATCATGGGCCTGCGTCACCGGCGCTTCCCCGTCGAGGGCGTCCAGTTCCACCCCGAGTCCATCCTGACCGGACAGGGCAAAGCGCTCCTGCGGAATTTCCTCGGGCTCGTCCACCCCGCGGCGGCCGCGTGATAGGCGCGACCGACCCTCCAAGCCGTTCGTCCTGCCCCGGCGAGCTCGAGATCATCAGGCTCATCCGACGCACCGTCGAACGTAGTCCGGCCGAGCGCGTGGAGACCGGCATCGGCGACGACACGGCGGTGCTGCTGCCCCAGCCGGGCGCGCGCCTCCTCGCGACCACGGATCTCATCGTCGAGGACGTCCACTTCCGCCGCGCCTGGGCCTCGCCCTTCGACATCGGCTGGAAGGCGATGGCCGTCAACCTCTCGGATATCGCAGGCAAGGGCGGGCAACCGCTCTGGGCGCTCGTCGCACTCGCGCTCCCCGCCCCCGCCGACCCCGCTGAGGTCGAGTCCCTCTACGAAGGCATGAGGCGGGCCGCGGCGCCCCACGGCGTCGCGATCGTCGGCGGCGACACTTCCGTATCTCCCAGGGGCTGGTTCGTCAACGTCACCCTGTTGGGCGAGCACCTGGGCGTCCCGAGGCTCCGCTCCGCGGCCACGCCGGGGGACGCCGTGGCGGTGACCGGCACGCTTGGACGGTCGGCCGCAGGGCTGGCTGCTCTCGAAGCGGGTCGCGCTCGGCTCGGCGCCGTGCGGCCGGAAACGATCGAGGCCGTCACCGCGTCGCACCTCCGTCCCACGGCGCGGGTCGCCGAGGGGCGCTGGCTCGGCGCCGCCGCAGGCGTGCATGCCATGATGGACTGCTCTGACGGCCTCGCCACAGACCTCGGCCACATCTGCCGCGAGAGCCACGTCGGCGCTCGCGTTGAGCTCGACCGCCTGCCGGTGAATCCTGCCGCGCGCGAAGTCGCGGGCGCCCTCGGTGCCGACGCCCTCTCGTGGGCGACCTCGGGCGGCGAGGACTTCGAGCTCGTCCTGACGTGCGACCGAGCGGCGGTACCCGCGCTCCGCGACGGCCTCGGCCGGGCCACGGGCACGGCGCTCACCGTGGTCGGCGAGATCGAGGCCCTCGAGAAGGGCGTCACCTTCCTCGGCGCGGGCGGCGTTCGCGTCGCGATACCTGCCGGGTACGAGCACTTCAGTGGATAGCCTGATCGGTCTCGAGCTCGCGAGCCTGGGCGTGCTCGTGCTCCTCTCCGCCCTCCTCACCGGCGCCGAGGCGGCCTATTTCTCGCTCGGGCGCGCGCGGCTCAAGCGGCTGGCCGAGGAGCAGGGCCCCGAGCGGGGCCTGCTCGTGCCGCTCCTCACGCGCCCTCACGAGCTTCTCGTCACGCTCCTGGTCGGCATCACCCTCGTCAACATCGCCGCCTCGGCGCTCGCCGCGACGATGGCCGCCAAGCTCTTCGGCCCCGCGGGCCTGGCCGTCGCCATCGGCGCGATGACGGTGCTCCTCGTGGTCTTCGGCGAGGTACTGCCGATGACGCTTGCCGTGGAGCACCCGGAGCGATATTCCGCCTGGGTCAGCCGGCCTGTCGCCTGGCTGTCGGCTCTGCTCTGGCCCGTACGCGCCATATTGAACGGGCTCACCGCCGTGACGTTGCGCTTCGTCGGATCTTCGCTGAAACAGGGCGAGCCCGAGATCTCGGAGGCCGAGCTGCGCACGCTCGTGGACGTGGGCGCGCGCGAAGGCGTGGTGGACCGCACCGAGCGCGAGATGATCCACAAGGTCTACGAGCTCGAGGACACGCTGGTGCGCGAGGTGATGGTGCCGAGGCCGGACATGTTCTGCCTGGACGTGGCGACTCCACCCACCGAGATCCTTCCCCTCCTGCGCGACCAGCTTCACTCGCGCGTGCCGGTCTTCGAGGAGACGGTGGACCAGATCGTCGGCGTCCTCTACACCAAGGACCTCCTGCCCCACCTGCGCGGCCTGCCCGGGGACTTCGAACTGCGATCGCGCCTGCACCCGCCCTACTTCGTGCCGGAGTCCAAGCGCGCCGACGCGCTGCTGCGCGAGTTCCAGGCCAAGAAGCTCCACCAGGCCATCGTCGTGGACGAGTACGGCGGCACGGCCGGCCTTGTCACGCTCGAGGACCTGCTCGAGGAGCTGGTGGGCGAGATCCGCGACGAGTTCGACGAGGAGGAGCGGCTCATCCAGAAGGTGGACGCCGCGACCTACCGAGTCTCGGGCAAGCTGCCCATCGACGAGCTCAATGCCGCCATGGGCCTCCGCCTGCCCAATGAATCCTTCGACACGGTAGGCGGCTGGGTGCTCGACCTCTTTGGCCGCGTGCCGCACCGGGGCGAGAAGGCGGAGACCGGCGAGGTGAGCGTGTCCGTCGAGAAGGTCCAGCGTACGCGAGTGGTCGAGGTGCTGGTGAAGCTCAAGCACCGTGCCGGCGGGAGCCGCGCGGCATGATTTATATCTGGGCCATCGGCTTAGCGGTGCTCGTGACGGCCCTGCTCTCCGCGGCCGAGATGGCCTTCATCGCGGCGAACCGGGTGCGGATGCGCCACCTGGCCGAGACCGGCGACGCCACGGCGGTGCGCTACCTCGAGGCGTTCCGCCATCCTGAGCGCATGCTGTCGACGGCCATGATGGGCGTCACCATGGCCCACATCGCGGCGTCCTCCCTCGCCACGTGGGCCCTCATTCCCGTGGCGGGCGGCTGGGCAGCCTTCCTCGTCACGGTGACCCTCGTGCCGGTCATGCTGATTTTCGGAGAGGTCATTCCCAAGACCGCGGCGCGCGAGTGGGCCACGGCGCTGATCCGGCGTCTCTTCCCGGTGCTCGAGATGGCGACCGTGGTCCTGGCGCCGGTGACCTGGGGGGCGAGGGCACTGGTCGGCGGGGCGCTCCAGACGATCGGCCTGCGCAGCGCGACCACCAGGCAGTTCGTCTCCCGCGAAGAGCTCAAGCTCCTCCTGCAGCTCGAGCCCACGGAGGCCGACGTCACCTCGTCCGAGGCCGAGATGATCGACAAGATCTTCGAGCTGGGCGACACGGCTGTGCGGGAGATCATGGTGCCGCTCGTCGACGTGGCCGCCCTGCCCGAGGACGCCACCCCCGACGACGCGATCCGCCTCATTCAGGAGCGCGGTTACTCGCGCATCCCCGTCTACACCGACCGAGAGCTCAACGTCGTGGGCGTCGTCACGGCGATGGATCTCCTGCGGCGGGGGGCGGAGGCGCCCGATCTCAAGACGTTGATGCGGCCGGCCACATACGCGCCGGAGACGAAGCGGATCGACGAGCTCTTGACCGAGTTGCAGAAGGGACGCGTCCAGCTCGCGGTCGTGGTAGATGAGTACGGCGGCGCCGTCGGGATCGTGACGGTGGAGGACATCGTCGAGCAGATCGTGGGCGAGATCCAGGACGAGCATGACCGGACGCCGGCCATGGTGGAACGGCTGCCGGATGGCAGCTATCGCGTGTCCGGGCGGGAGCGGGTCGAGGAGCTCAATGATGCCCTCGACTGGAGCCTGCCCACGGGCGACTTCGAGACAGTGGCGGGGCTCGTCCTGGCAACGGTGCACCGCCTCCCGCTCGTCGGCGAGGAGTTCCAGGTCGGCCGCCACACCTTCACTGTCCTCGAGGCCGACCCGCGCCGCATCCTCACGGTGCGCATCACCCCGCCCGCAGGCTCGGCGGGCTAAACCTCTAACTGCGGGAGGTCCCTACCCTATGGCCGGCATGATGGTTCAGTTTCCCAGCAACGGGCATACGACCGATGGTTACCTCGCGGCGCCGACATCCGGCAAGGGGCCGGGCGTGCTGGTGATCCAGGAGTGGTGGGGGCTGGTTCCGCACATCAAGGCGGTGTGCGACCGCTTCGCCGCGGCGGGCTTCTCCGCGCTGGCGCCCGACATGTACCACGGCAAGACGGCCAGCGAGCCCGACGGCGCGGGCAAGCTCTTCATGGCGCTCAACATCGAGCAGGCCGAGAAGGACCTGCGCGGGGCGGCCACGTACCTGGCGGGCCATACCTCCACGGCCAAGCTCGGCGCGGTCGGCTTCTGCATGGGCGGCCAGCTCGCGCTCTTCGCCGGCTGTACGAATGCGTCCATCGGCGCCGTGGTCGACTTCTACGGCATCCACCCCAACGTCAAGCCAGACTACGCGAAGCTCTCGGGCCCGGTGCTCGGGCTCTTCGCCGAGAAAGACGGGTTTGTCAATCCCGACGTCGCGCGGGGGGTCGAGGCGGCCATCAAGAAAGCGGGCAAGGCTGTCGAGATCCACATGTACCCGGGCGTGGAC
>JACORX010000137.1 GCA_016179165.1 Candidatus Rokuibacteriota bacterium
CACGTCGCGGCCCAGCTGGTCGGTGCCCAGCGGGAACTCGCGCGAGGGAAACTCGTAGATGTTGCCGAAGTTGGCCTTGGTGTACGACTGGGGCGCGAGAACGTTCGCGAAAACCGCGACCAGGCAAAGCAGCGCGACGGTGACGCCGCCCATCACCGCGAGCTTGTTGCGCAGCAGCCGGCGCCAGGCATCCCGCCAGAGGCTCGACGTCGCCGCCGACGGCGCGGTCGCCAGGAGGTCCGCGACGTCGAGGCTAGTACCGGATGCGGGGGTCGATAAAGCCATAGAGGAGGTCCACGGCGAGATTCATGAGGGTTAAGAACGCCCCGTACAGAAGGATCACGGCCATGATCATCGGGTAGTCGCGCCCGGTCATGGATTCCACGAAGAAGCGCCCCATGCCCGGGACGCGAAAGATGGACTCGACGAAGAAGGACCCGGTGCCGACGGCGGCAAAGAGCGGACCGAGCAGCGTCACCACCGGGATGCAGGCGTTCTTGAGCACGTGCTTGAGGATGACAGGGGCCTCCGCCAGCCCCTTCGCGCGCGCCGTCCGGATGTAGTCGGAGCGGATGACCTCGACCATGCTCGAGCGCGTGAAGCGCGCGATGATCCCCATGGGACCGAGCGCCAGCGTGACCGTCGGCAGCGCCCAGAACTTCGGGTCGTCGCCCCAGCCACCCGTGGGGAAGATGGGAAGCACGAACGAAAAGAGCACGATGAAAAACACGGCCAGCACGAAGTTGGGCACGCTGACGCCGAGGGTCGCCACGGTAACGGACAGGTAGTCCCACGAGCGGTTCTGGTACACGGCGGCCAGCACCCCGAGCGTCACCCCGCCCGTGACGGCCAGCACCAGCGCCATGCTGCCGAGGAGCAGCGACACGGGAAAGGCGCCGACCAGGATTTCGCCAACCGTGCGCGTCTTGTAGACGAAGGACTGGCCGAAATCGCCGCGCAGCGCCTTACCGACGAAGATGCCGAACTGCTCCCAGAGCGGCTTGTCGAGCCCGTAAGCCTCGGCGAGGTTCTTCTGCGCCGCGGGCGAGAGCGGGTTGGCGCCCTCGGCGACAGGGTCCAGCGGGCTGCCCGGCGTGGCGTGCATCACGAGAAAGGTAACGAGTGCCATCGCGAGGAGGGTCGGGATCAGCCAGAGGAGCCGCTGGAGCGTGTAATGGAACACCGGGCCTCCCTGATCACCTGCGGGCCGGACGCGCCCAAGGGTTCATGGGGTGCGGTCACTATCGGCAAAGCCCACGGGGAAGTCAAGCGGGAAGTGGTATCTTCGAGCGCATGGCGATGGTGGCACTCACCCTCCTGCCCGCCGGAGTCACCCTCCAAGTCACATCCGGCGCGACCATCCTCGCCTCCGCCCATGCCGCCGGGGCGGACATCGAAGCGACCTGCGGCGGGCGCGGCCGCTGTACTTCATGCCGCGTCAAGTTCGTGTCGGGCATCGTCCCGCCGCCCACCATCATGGACGAGGTGCAGCTGGGAGACGCGCTCGTCCGCGAGGGCTACCGCCTCTCCTGCCAGTGCCGGATAAGCGATCCGATCACGGTGCAGGTCTCTCCGCCGGTGGACGACCAGAGCTTCCAGATCCTGGGCGGCGAGCGCCCGGCGGGCGCCCCGATGCCGGTCACGATCGACGCGGGCGTCAGCAAGCGGCTGGTGCGCGTCACGCTACCCACCGAGGAGCACCACCAGACGTCCGACCTCGAGGCCGTTCTCACCGCCGTCGGCCGGACACCCGATGACTGCTCTCCCGAGGTCCTGAAGAATCTGCCCAAGGCTCTCCGCGAGCACGGCGGCGAGGTGACGGTCGCCTCCTTCGGCCGCCGCATCCTGTCCGTCGAGCCCGGCGACACGCATCTCCTGACCTTCGGCCTCGCCATCGACGTCGGCACCACGAGCGTGGTGACCACGCTGATGGAGCTGGCCTCCGGCGAGCAGCTCGCCTCGGTGTCGAGCCTCAACCCGCAGGCCGTCTTCGGCGGCGATCTCATGTCCCGCATCGCCTTCGCCCAGTTCGACCCGGGCAAGCTCCGGAAGCTCCAGACGCGCATCATCGGGCTCCTCAACCAGCACATCGAGCAGGTGTGCCGCGACTCCGGGGTGCTCGCGAAGTGGATCTACAAGGTCGTCGTCGTCGGCAACACCTGCATGCACCACGTCCTCCTCGGGATAGACCCCTCGTACGTGGGGCTCGCCCCGTACGCCCCCGTCATGCGCCATCCGCTGACGCTCTGCGCGCGCGAGCTCTTCCTCAAGGTCAACCCGGAGGCGCGCGTCTGCCTCCTGCCCATCGTCGCGGGCTTCGTCGGCGCCGACGCCGTCGCCGTCGCGCTCGCCACGCGCATAGACGAGTCGGCCGAGATCAGGATCGCCGTGGACATCGGCACCAACGGCGAGGTCCTGCTTGGATCGCGCGAGCACCTCTGGGCCTGCTCGGCGCCGGCGGGCCCCGCGCTCGAGGGCGCGCAGATCCGCCACGGCATGCGCGCGGCGCTGGGCGCCATCGACCGGGTCACGCTCGAAGGCGGCGACCTGAAGCTCCACACCGTCGGGGACGCATCGGCCCAGGGCATCTGCGGCTCGGGGCTCATCGACGCCATCGCCGTCCTGCTGGACGCAGGCGTCATCGACTGGACCGGCCTGATCGACCTCGACCACCTTGACCGCCTGCCCGCGCCGCTGCGCGGGCGCGTGATCAAGGCAGGCGACGAGCGGGCCGTGATCCTTGCCCGCCCGGGTGAGAGCGGAGCCACCCGGGAGATCGCCCTAACCCAGGACGACGTCCGCCAGGTGCAGCTCTGCAAGGGCGCCATCGCCTCGGGCGCTGCCATGCTCCAGAAGATCGCCGGCGTGCCGGACGACAAGGTCGCCGAGCTCATGTTGGCGGGCGGCTTCGGCAACTACCTCTCGATACCGAGCGCGCTCAGGATCGGCCTCATCCCCGCCCTGCCCGAGCCGCGCATCCGCTACGTCGGCAACGCGGCCGTGCTGGGGGCACAGCTGGCGCTGCTCTCCGAGGCCGAGCGCGGCCGCGCTACGCAGATCGCGCGCAACATCGAGCACGTCTCGCTGGCCGCCCACCCCGACTTCCAGGATGTCTTCGTGGACTGCATGAACTTCCCCCGCGCCTGAGGCACGGAGCCCATGACCAAGCGTGAGAGAATCCTGGCGGCGATCAAGCGCGAGCCGACGGACAGGCCGCCGTATGCATTCTGGCGCCACTTCCCAAGCGTGGACCGCTCCCCGGCGGCCCTGGCCCAGACCACGCTCCGCTTCCACGAGCGCTACGGCTCGGACTTCCTCAAGGTCACGCCGGCGTCGGGCTGCGCCGTCGAGGACTGGGGGTGTGTGGAGTCCGACAAGGTCATGCCTGACGGCCACCGCCCC
>JACORX010000148.1 GCA_016179165.1 Candidatus Rokuibacteriota bacterium
CTGAGCGCGTGCTTCCAGAGCACCCCGCGCTCGGCGATCCCCTTGGCGCGCGCCGTGCGCACGTAGTCCGTGTTGAGCGTGTCCTGGAGCGCCGAGCGCAGCTGGCGCGTGATCTCGGCGACGGCGGAGGCGCCCAGTGTGAGCGTGGGCAGGATCGCGTGGCGGAGCCCATCCCACGGCGACTCCAGCGGGCTCGCGTAGCCCGTCGCCGGCAGCCAGCGCAATTGGAGTGCGAGCGCCAGTACCAGCATGGAGCCCAGCCAGAAATTCGGCACCGCCACGCCGAAGGCGGCGATGCCGCTCGCGCAGCTGCCCATGAAGCCGCCGCGCTTCGAGGCCGCAACGACGGCAAGAGGGAAGCCCAGGAGGAGCCCGAAGGCCGTGGCCGCGAACGCGAGCCCGAGCGTGACCGGCAGGCGGTCGCGCAACGCCTCGGTGACGGGCTGGCCCGTGCGGAGCGAGGTTCCGAGATCGCCGCGCGCGGCGCGCGCGAGCCAGAGGCCGTACTGGGCGTAGAGCGGCCGGTTGAGGCCCATACGCTCGCGAATGGCGGCGAGCTTCTCTTCGGTGACGTTCTCGAGGCCGACCAGCGCGACGGCGGGGTCACCCGGCAGCAGCAGGACGAGGGAGAAGACGAGAGAGGTGGTCAGCAGCACCAGCGGGATGACGGCGAGGAGCCGCCGCCGGAGGAAGGCACCCACGCTAGCAGGCTGCTGAAAAGAGCCCACCTGCTTCGTTGGCGCCCTCGGCCGCACGCTCAACGTACAGGGAGTACGCCTCGCGTGCGGCCGTCGGACGCCGCCTCGCATCTGGGCCCTTTTGAGCAGCCTGCGACCTCCGCATCTTGTCAGCGGGCCAGGCGGAGCCAGACCCCCCGGAAGGCGGGCTTGCCGAGGAGGTTCGACTGATACCCCTCCACGTTGGTCGACATGCCTTCCAGCACCGGGGCTACGTAGAGCGGCACGTCCACCGCCTCCTGCTGAATGATCTCGTCGATCTTCTGGTAGAGCGGGCGGCGCTCCTCGAGCTTGTAGACGCTCTTGGCCTGGTCCATCAGCTCCTCGAGGCGGGCGACCTGGTACTTGCCGGGATTGTAAAAGCCCGTGCTGTGGAACATGCCGCGGAGGGACTGGTCGGGGTCGGGGCGGCCCGTCCACCGGTAGTTGGCCGCCATGAACTCCTTGACGCGGAAATAGCCCTGCACGCCCTTGGCGAGCTCCATCGGCTTCAGGTCCACCTTGATACCGACCGCGGCCAGCTGCGCCTGGATCGCTTCGGCGCGACGCACGTGCTCGGGCGCCGGCTCGAGCACCATGTCGAAGCTGAAGCCATTGGGCAGCCCCGCCTCGACGAGCTTGGCCTTCGCGCGTGCCGGGTCGTGCGGCCACGGCTTGAGCCCGGGGTTCGACGCCCAGTAGACGGACGGGAACGGAGTCACCGCGACGTCGGTCAGCCCGAACATCACCGTTCGGACCAGCGCGCCCCGGTCGATCGCAAGGTTGATCGCCTCGCGCGCGGCCTTCTTGTCGAGCGGGGGCTTGGACATGTTGAGGTAGATGCGCCAGTAGGCGAGCGACGGCCCCTCGGAGGTCTTGATGCCCTTCTCGCCCTTGAGCGATGCGAAATCCTGGGCCGGGATCTCCATGATGAAGTCCACCTGGCCGCTCCGGAGCGCGTTCACCCGTGTGTCGCCATCGGGCATGATGCGTATGAGGATGCCGTCCAGGTAGGGCCGCCCAGGCTCCCAGTACTCCTGGAACCGGTCGAGTCGCACGGAATCCCCCGGCGTCCACTTGGTCAGCCGGTACTCTCCCGCGCCCACCGGCGTGCGCCCGAACTGGTCGCCCAGCTTCTGCACGGCGGTAGGCGAGACCATCATGCCGGCCCTGTCGGTGAAGGCCAGGACCAGCGAGGCGTCCGGGCGCTTGAGGCGGAGTCTCAGGGTGAACGCGTCCACGACCTCGACGGTCTCGATGTTGATGAGCTCCGAGACCATGCTCGACACGGTCTTGTCCTGGGCCCGCAGCAGGTTGAACCGGACGGCTTCCGCGTTGAAGGGCGTGCCGTCATGGAACTTGACGTTCTTCCTGAGGCGCAGGATGAGCGTTTTCGGATCGGGCGTTTCCCAGGACTCGGCGAGCCCCGGGCGCGGCTGGAGCTTGTCGTCGAAGCGGACGAGGGTGTCGAAGACCGGGTAGAGGTACATGTGGTCGGTGCCGGAGGCGCCCTTGTGCGGGTCGAAGGTCGAGACCTCCGCCCGGAGCGCCACCCGGAGCACGCCACCCGCCCGCGGCTGGGCCGGGGCCGGGTCGGCGCCGAGCCAGGCTGCCAGCAGCGCGCACATCGTCACCACGCCGATCCGTTTCATGGGTGAGGCGACTCTAGAGGCAAGCGCCGAAGCTGTCAAGCGGCTGTGCGACAATGGCGGCTCCATGCCACGACGGCGCGGCGTCACGGTGAGGCGGCTCGTCCTGCTGGCGGTGCTGCTGGCCGGCATCAGCTGCGCCGTCATCTGGCGCCACTATCTAACGGTGCCCCAGATCCAGGTGTTCGTGGCGACCTTGGGCCCCTGGGGACCGGTGGCCTTCATGCTCCTCTACACGGTCGGCCCTGCCTTCCTCCTGCCGGGCCTGCCCCTCGACCTGGCGGCCGGCGTCCTCTTCGGGCCCGTCTGGGGCACCGTCTATTCCCTCGTCGGGGCCACCGCCGGCGCCACCGTCGCCTTCCTCGCCGCGCGCTCTGTCGGGCGCGACTGGACGGAGAAGAAGCTTTCGGGGCCTCTGAAGAAGCTCAAGGAGGGTGTGGACAAGGGCGGCTGGGAGTTCGTCGCCTTCGTGCGCCTCGTGCCCGTCATCCCCTTCAACCTGCTCAACTACGCCCTCGGCCTCACGCGCATCGGGCTCGCGCCCTACGTGCTGGCCTCGTTCGTCTTCATGGCGCCGGCCACGGCCGTGTACGTCTACGCGGGCTGGGCGGGGGGCGAGGC
>JACORX010000149.1 GCA_016179165.1 Candidatus Rokuibacteriota bacterium
CTCCTGGCCGAGGGGTCGCAGCGCGCCGCCAAGCGGCTCGGCCGCGGCTCAGAGGCCTTCCTGACCACGGTGAAGGGAATGGAGATGGCGATGCACGACCCGCGTCACATGCCCGTGATGCGCGCTTCTTACTTGCTCGCGCCCACAGGCGGGGACCACATGCGCCAGACGGGCAACCGCAACGGCCTGCGCAACCAGATCGGGCTCTGCCACTTCCTCGCCTACGACGACGACCAATCGCTGACGATCCTCAAGGCCGTCACGGGCTGGGATATCACCCCCGAGGAGATGGTGACGACGGCCCACCGGGGGCTGACGCTTGCCAGGCTCTTCAACCTGCGCGAGGGCTTCGGGCGCGCCGACGACCGGCTGCCGGTGCGGTTCACCGATCCCCTGCCCAAGCACGCCGGATTCAGCTCCGAGCAGCAGGACAAGATCGTCACCGACTACTACGTCGAGCAGGGTTGGGAAGCGGTCACGGGCGTGCCCACGGCGGAGACCCTCCGCGCGCTCGAGATCGACGAGGACGCGGCCCGCGCGGTCTAGCGCCCGCTACGCGAACTCCACCTGCGCGCTCATGGCGACGGTACCCTCCGGCGTCACGGCCCATAGCTGGGCGCCGCGACCGTCCGCGCTCGGCCGGCCGCGCAGCTCGAATGGCGCGGTGTCGAAGAGGGGGGCGCGCGCCTGGGAGGTGTAGCTGAGGAACGCGCGCCCTGGGTTGTGATCGCGCGCGAAGTCGATGAGCAGGGTGGAGGTCAGTGGTCCATGCACGACCAGCCCCGGGTATCCTTCCACGGAAGTGGCCCAGGGGCGATCGTAGTGGATCCGATGACTGTTGAACGTGAGGGCCGAGAAGCGGAAGAGGAGGACCGCATCCGGGGTGATGAGCCGCCGCCACGGGACGTCGGCAGGAGCCTCCTCGCGCCGGGGAGCCTGGTTCCGCTCACCGGCCCGGACCTCCTCGCGAAACACGGTGCGCCGCTCCTCCTCGAGCGCGAGCCCTTCCGGCGCGTGGACGCGGTTGACCACGGAGGCGAACACCAGCGTGCCGGTGGCGCCCGGCTTCATCGTGAGGTCGGTCAGCTCGGTCTCCCGCCGCAGCTCGTCGCCGATATGGATCGGGCGATGCCAGCGCACGCCCTCGCCGGCAAACATCCGCCGCGGTAGCGGCATGGGCGGGACCACGCCTGCGTCGAGCGGGCTGCCGTCGGGCCGCAGGCCATCAGGTGGGAACTGCGGCAGGAAGTAGAGGCAGAGCCAGCCGGGCGGCAGCAGATCGCCCTGGCGAAGCTCGGGTTCGGGGCGCCCGAAGCTCAGGCGCAGCAGGTTCGCGGGTCCGGGCGTGACGACGTCGGTCGAGACGGCGCGCCGCCCGATGTACTGCTTGAGGCCCTCGGGGCTGAACTCTACTGTGGTCATCTCTCGCTCCTCTCCGGAATTAGCCGGGCCGAGCGCCGCGGCCCCGATCATGGATGATACGGTGCAACAGCGGACGGAGACACTATACATGCTCGATCGGGGCCGGGCTGCGAATAGCTGGGCGAACGTGAACGTGCTCGCCGCTCACGCGGCCCTTGACGACGCCCCCTGTCCCGGGAGCAGAATCGCCGGCGGAGCCGGATCAAAGCCGGGCGGTCTCGGCTCCAGGGAGTGCTCCGAAGCCAGCGGCGCGCCGACGCTGGGGTCTTTCAGGGGGTTCTGGATGCCCGCTGCATGGGGCCGCGTGATGCGAACTGGCGTTGATGTTGCCTATGGGCCGTCACCAAAGGGCGCTGAGCACTGTCGATTCGAGTGAGTCATCGGCGTCGTAATGGGTGAGTGGTCGACGGGCCTGGAATCGGCCCAGGGGAGACCATGGCTTTCACGCTCGAGGAGGTCTCCGAGAGAGGGATGAAGATGGCCAGCTTCGAGATCTTCGGGCTTCAGTTCCTGTTGAGCGTGATCGGCTACGGGTTGATCGCGAGGTGGTACGTGGCGCCTCGCCTGGCCGCCCTGCCGCTCCACGCGGCGCTCGTGCCCCTACTCTTTCCGCATGCCTTCCGCCACCTGGGCCTGGTGTTTCTGGTCCCGGCGGTGGTGGCGCCGACTCTGCCTCCGGCGTTTGCGCTTCCCGCAGCGTATGGTGATCTCCTCGCGGGGGTGCTCGCGCTCGCGGCCATCGTGGCACTTCGGAACCGATGGCCTCTGGCGATTCCCCTCACTTGGCTCTTCAACCTCGTCGGGACGCTGGACTTGCTGTACGCCTTTTACCAGGGAATCAGCCGCGGCGTGGGGCCCCATTTGGGATCGGCTTGGTACGTTCCCACCTTCCTGGTGCCGGCCCTGTACGTAACCCACTTCATGATTTTCGTCACGCTCATCAGGCGCTCGCGCTGAGGGGCATGCGAGATGCGCGACAGCGCGACGGCGATGTGCGAGGGCGCCCGGGCTCAGCGCACGATCGCGGGGTGGCGACGCTCGCCTGCGCCCCTCACGGGGCGAAGCTCGCCGGCGGGGGAAACGAGAACTGGTCGGCGATGTAGGCCTGCGTCGCACCCCCGACGGCCACAAAGGGTAAACCGCCGGAGGCGGGGCCCGGTCAATTAGGCTTCGGGGTTAGACCCGCCGGCGTTTCCCCGCATGTGGGCATTTACCCATGTGCGGGCGCTCCCCGACCCGGTCGATGTGTCGTGGTTGTCGATTCCGGGCAGGCATCGACGTCGTAGTGTATGAGCGGTCGCCGGGTCCGGTGCCGGGTCCGGGCGGCCCCGACATTCACGTTCAAGGAGGCTCTCATGCGCTACATGCTGCTCATCTGCGCCACCGACAAGGCTGCATCCCCGCCACCCAAGGCCGAGATGGAGGCCATGGTGCAGGGCCACAGGCGCTTCGCCGACGAGCTGCAGGCCGCCGGCAAGATGGTACACGGCGAGCGCTTGCGCCCGGAGAGCGACGCTAGCCGCGTCCACTTCAAGGCCGGGAAGCGCCAGGTCATGGACGGCCCGTTCACCGAGACGAAGGAGGCCCTGGGCGGCTTCTATCTGATCGAGTGCGACACCAAGCAGGAAGCCGTCGAGTGGGCGAAGAAGATCCCGCTCCACGAGGGTGGCTTCATCGACGTGCGGCCGATCTGGCCCATGTGAGCGGCGGGTGCCACCGCTGACCCGCGCGTAGCACGACCCCTGGCGCGCTCCAGCGCGCGAGCGGAGCTCGGGCGCCAAATCGGGTAACATCTCTGCCCGTGAGATCGGTAGACCACGGGCAGACGCCGGACGGCGGCGCGCACGCGCGCGTGGCGGAGGCCTTTCGCCTGGAGTACGCGCACATCGTCGCCTCCGTGCTCCGCATTGTGCGCGACATCGATGCGGCGGAGGAGATCGCCCAAGCGGCCTTCGAGCAGGCGGTCGCTCACTGGCCCGCCGACGGCACGCCGGACCGCCCCGGCGCCTGGCTTCTCACCACAGCCCGCCGCCGAGCGCTGGACTATCTGCGCCGCGCCCGGCGAGCGGGGGCGCGTGCCGAGGCGCTGGCCTACGAGGCCGCGCTCGGCGCGCTAGACGAGAGCCCTGAGGTGACCGATCCCGAGGTGATTCCCGACGACCGGCTCCGGTTGATCTTCACCTGCTGTCACCCGGGCCTGCCTGCCGACAGCCGCGTCGCCCTCACCCTTCGGCTGGTGGGCGGCCTCTCGACGGTGGAGATCGCGCGCGCCTTCCTCGTGCCCGAGCCCACGATCGCGCAAAGGCTCGTGCGCGCCAAGCGAACGATCCGCGACCGCGGCCTGCCCTATGAGGTGCCCGAAGGAGCCGAGCTGGCCGCGCGCCTGCCGGCCGTGCTCGCGGTGATCTATCTCATCTTCAACGAGGGCTATGTCGCGCATACCGGGGACGCGCTCGTGCGCCACGACCTCTGCCAGGAAGCTCTCCACCTCGGCCACATGCTCGCCGAGCTGATGCCCGGCGAGCCCGAGGTCATGGGGCTGCTCGCGCTGATGGAGCTGCAGGCCTCGCGGGCGGCGACGCGCACCGACGCCGACGGGAATCTCGTTCTGCTCGCGGATCAAGATCGGTCCCGCTGGGATCAGGTGCGGATCGCTCGTGGCCTCGGCTGTCTCGATCGCGCGGGCCCGATGGAGCGCGCGGGCCCGTACCAGCTCCAGGCCGCCATCGCCGCCTGCCACGCGCGCGCCGTCTCCTGGGAGGCGACGGACTGGGCCCAGATCGTCGCCCACTACGGGGCGCTCGCCGAGGTCGCGCCGGCGCCGGTGGTCGAGCTGAACCGGGCGGTGGCGAGCGGGCTGGCGCAGGGGCCGGCGGCCGGGCTCGGCGCCCTCGACGCGATCGACACCGTGGCTCTCCGCGGGTATCACCTCTTGCCCGCCGCGCGCGCCGATTTCCTCCGCCGGCTCGGCCGGTGGCCGGAGGCGGCCGCCGAGTACCGCCGCGCGCTCGCGCTCGCCGACAACGCGCGCGAGCAGACCTTTCTCGCGGCGAAGCTCGTGGCCTGCGAGGCCGGCGGGGCGAGGCCGCCGATGAGGGGCGAACGCAGGAGTCGACCACGGGCTCCCCGGTGAAGACCACGTCGAATACGACGGGCTCACCCACCACCTGGGCGGGCAATCCCGACTTCTGGGCGAGCTCGGCCAGGCCGACGCTGGGGTCTTTCCTGGGGTCCTGGACGCCCGCTGCATGGGGCCGCGTGATGCGTACCGGCGTTAATGTTGCCTATGGGCCGGAGTGCTCTGCCTTCGATGTACTCACGGCGCTTCGAGGAGACGACGCATGACCCGAATTGATCCCGTGTGGGCCGAGGTTGCCGAGCTATCTCGCGCGTTCGGCGCGCGCACGCTCTCGCCCGTCGACGCCGTCGAGGCGCTGCTCGAGCGGATTCGCCGCCGGGACCCCGCCCTGCACGCGTTCATCGCCGTCTACGAGGCCGATGCGCGCCTGGCCGCCGAAGGGGCCGACCGGGCGATCCGCGCCGGTCACCGCGTGGGGCCGCTTCACGGCGTCCCCATCGCGCTCAAGGACCTCGTCGACCTCGAGGGGCGCGTCACCACGGGCGGATCCAAGGTGTGGGCCGAGCGCGTGTCCCCGGTCACCGCCACCCTCGCCGAGCGGCTCATCGCCGCCGGCATGGTCGTTCTCGGCAAGACGCACACCGTCGAGTTCGCGATGGGAAGCTGGGGCACCAATACGCATCTCGGCACGCCGAGGAACCCGTGGGATCTTGCGGTGCACCGGACGCCCGGCGGCTCCTCGAGCGGCTCGGGCGTGGCCGTGGCGGCGGCTCTGGCGCCCGTGGCCATCGGCACCGACACCGGCGGCTCCGTGCGGCTGCCCGCCGCCTGGTGCGGCCTCGTGGGCCTGAAGGCGACCGCGGGCCGCATCAGCACCTACGGCATCCTGCCGCTCTCCTCCACGCTCGACACGCCCGGGCCGCTGGCGCGTTCCGTCGAGGACGCCGCGCTGATCTTCCGCGTGCTCAACGGGCCCGATCCGCGCGATCCGCAGACGCTCGCGTGGGCGCCCGTCGATCCGCTGCCCACGCTCCGGCGCGGGGTCGCCGGTCTCAGGGTCGGCGTGATGCCCGACGCGGAGCGCGCGGGCGTCGACACGGACGTGCTGGCCGCCTACGACGCTGCCGTCGAGACGCTCGGCAGGCTCGGCGCCCGGATCGTCCGCCCCGCGCTGCCGCATCGCTTCAGCGACTACGCCGCGGCCACCGGGCGCATCATCGGCGCCGAGGGGTATCGGTTCGTCGGGCATCTCGTCGACGACGAGAGCTTGCCGATTGACCCGCACATTCGGCCGCGCATCCAGATCGGGCGAGGCCTCTCGGCGCGCGACTACTTGCTCGCGTTGGCGGAGCGGGAGGACCGGCGGCGGGTCGTCGCCGCCGCGCTCGCCGACGTCGACGCGCTGCTGACGCCGACGACGCAGACGCCGCCCATCCCGATCGACCAGGCGGACCAGTCCGGCACCGCCGCGCACTTCACCCGGGCCGTCAACTATCTGGGCCTCTGCGCTCTCGCCGTGCCGGACGGTTTCACCGCCGCCGGGCTTCCGCTGTCGCTCCAGATCGTCTGCCATGCGGGCGAGGAGGCGATGGCGCTGCGCATCGGCTGGGCCTACGAGCAGGCCACCGACTGGAAGCAGCGCCGGCCCCCGGAGCTTTCGACAATGAAGCCGTAAGCGTCAGGGCGTGGGACGACACACCCCAGCGCCTCGCATTCATCCGACGAGTCAAGCTGATGGGGCTTCCCCTGGAGAAGATCAAGGATCTGGTCGTCCACCTGAGCGAGGAGGAGTGCGCCTGTCCCAAGATTCGGCCGCATCTCGAGCAACTGATCCGCGAGCAGGTCAAAGATATCGTTACGAGGATTGACCAATTCGCGCTCCTGAAGGAAGAGCTCGAAGGATTCCTAGTGAAAATGCGTCGCGAAAAGCCGAGGCTGCCGTCGGAACTCTGGTGTGCGCCAGGAGAAGGACCTCGCCGGGCATCTCCACGCGTGCTGAAGGCCCACGCGAAGGGAGGACGCCGATGATCGAGCGTGCCATGGTGGTGACGGCCCACCCCGACGACGCGGAGACGGGCGCTGGAGGTACCGTGGCCGAGCTGGTGCGGCAGGGCGCGGAGATCACGTATCTCATCGTCACCAGCGGCAACATGGGGTCGGGGGACCGCACGATGACCCCGGACCGTCTCGCCAGGATCCGCGAGGCCGAGCAGCGGAACGCCGCGCGCACTCTCGGGGTGAAGCACGTCGAGTTCCTCGGCTACGACGACGGAGAGGTCGCGGACACGCGCGACTTCCGGCGAGACATCACCCGTCAGATCCGCAGGTGGCGCCCAGATCTCGTCATCGCCCAGAACCCACATCGCACGTCCAACGTCTTCGCCTCCCACCGAGACCATCGGATCACAGGCGGGGTCGTGCTCGATTGTGTCTACCCTCTTGCCCGCGACCACATGGCCTTTCCGGAGCTGCTGCCTGACTACGAGCCACACACGGTGCGCGAGATTTACATCATCAAGTGGCAGGAGGAGGACCACCAGCTAGCCGTGGATATCTCGGAGACGATGGACCTCAAGCTCAAGGCGATTGCGTGCCACGAGAGTCAGTTCCCGGACTTCCCGGCGATGGAGGCTCGCGTGCGTACGCGTTGCGCTGTTCTTGGCAAACCTCACGGCCACGCCTACGCGGAGACGTTCGATCGGATTGTCCTCTCTCGCTGACGTCGTCATGGACGAATCGCCAGAGGCAGAACGGGCCCGCCGGTGGCAGGTGCCGGTGGCCGACGCATTACATCTCTCCACGGCGTTCTTTCTTGCGGCGGCACTCCTGATAGCGGTCGCGTGGCAGTGCGGCCGGCCGTCGATCGCATCATCAGCCTCAACGCGAGCATGATGATGGGGCAGCGTCGCGAGGGTCAGAGCTCGCTTCCCCATTCGCGTCCACGCCCCACACGCAGACGAAGTATGAAGTGAGATGAAGCTTTCACGCATTTCAGATGCTCGATAGTTAGAGAGATTGACTCAGTGTGGTTTGTGTGCTAACTTTCACGCATCTGAGATGCTAAAAGGTTAGGAAATGGCGCTCCACCTCGTCGGCGACACCATAGACAAAACGCGCAGCCACTACCAAGCCGAGACGGGGAAGCTTGTCCAGCTTATGCGGGGCGTCTACGTGGGCGCCGACGATGATATCGACGCCACGGTTCTCAAGCACGCCGTCCGCATCGCGAAGTACCTCTACCCCCGGGCATACCTGTCGGCCGCCAGCGCCGTCTTCCTGGGCCCGACCCGGGACGGCCGCCTGTTCCTGAGCGGCCGGCGCAACAAGCGCACCCGCATCCGGGCGCTCGAAATCATCCAGAATGAAGTGCCCAAACATCCCTCGCTCGTCGCAGCGGTTGTGGACGACGGCATGGGCGAATTCCGGATCGATGTCTCTTCCGTCCGCCAGCGTTTCCTCGAAGCCTTCCGGCTACGAAGCGAGCATGCAGGGTCAATCGACGAAGCCATGCGCGAGGCCATCGCCGCGCACCTGATGGAGGAATTCGGCAGTCCCACGGCCGCCGCCGATGCCGTCTGGACGCTGGCCCGCGAGAACGAATGGTACCGGGAAGGGGAGTACGCGGAGCGGTTCCTGCTGCGCAGCCCAGCGACATCACCGGTGCGCAACGAAGCGGCGTTCGACCTGATCGTCGCCTGGCATGGCGTGCGCATCGGGAACCTTGTCCATGACGGCGTCGAGTGGCGGTGGACTCCGACACCGGGCAGCGGCCCTCCGGTGGTGCGCCAGACCACCCCCGGCAAGTTGCCGCCCTTTATTGTCTCCCTGCTACCCGAAGGCTGGCTCGAGGCGGTCCTCAAAGACCGCGACGAGCGGGCGAAGTTACGGTCGGGCAGGCGGTACATGTCAAACATCGCGATCGTAGAGCGCGAACCCGAGCTCGCGGCGCTGCCGCCCGAGACACTGCTGACGCGCCTGGAGCAATATGCCGCGAACGGCGTGTTCACCGGCGCGTATGCCGGGCCGGGCAGGGGAGATATGGAGCAGAGCTTCGAGCGGAGCCTCGCGAGAATCTACGAGCGCGCGGACACGCCGCGGCTCTCCGGCATCCAAATCAAGGCCCCGATGTATCTCGATATCAGCGGCACGATATCGCCGAGCACCGGCAAGCCGTTCACTCATATCCTCAAGCCGGCAGGAACAAGCGGATTCGAATCCCTGCCGGTCATCGAGTGGACCGCCCTGGAGCTCGGCCGGGCCGCCGGGTTTGCCGTCCCTCCGGCGGCGCTCGTCGCCATGCCCGACGGCATGCCGCCGGCCTTACTTGTCGAGCGGTTCGATATCCGCGAGAGTGTTGAAGACAAGCGCCTGATCGCACTGGAAGACTTTTGCTCCGTCCTGGACCTGCCGACTGAAGCGAAGTATGACGGCACCACGGAACGCGTCGCAAAGGCCGTCCGGCAGCTATCGACCGCGCCGGAAGAAGACGTCTTGATTGTGATCAAGCGGGCGCTTTTCGCTTGGCTGATCGCCGACGGCGACATGCACCTGAAGAACCTGGCGCTGCTGAAGATTGCCGAACCGGGAGACGAGCAGTTTCGCTCGGTCCGGATGGCGCCGCTCTACGACGCGGTGACCACGCGCGTCTTTCCCAGGCTCCAGCGGGACCGCTTGGCGCTCACACTCAACGGCAAGGACGCTCGTCTGCACCGCGCGGACTTCCGAACTCTTGCCGGCACGGCAGGATTGAAGGCAGCAGACACGGACGCCGCGATCGGCGACATGATTCAGCGGATGAAGGAGGCCGCCGGCCGGATCTCGCTGCCAGAGCTTCCGGGCTCCGGACCAGAAGACCGAGCCATAACCGCGAAGATGCTGGAGATTGTCCGAACGCGAATAGAGTCACTTGAATGATCCAAGGCGGTCAGAGCTCGCGTCCCTCCCGAGCCGGCAGCGCATCGCCGATCATCCGGCCGAAGACGACCATCTCGGGGCTCGTCTTGCGATAGGTGTCGAGCGCGGCCAGCACGTCGGCGAACTCACAGGCGGGCGGCATCGGGGGCGTCACGGGTGGAGTCGGTAGGGCGGCGAACACGGCCGGGATCTCGGCGTCGACCGCGTCCAGGAGCCGCCGGCACGCAGCCCGGGTGGCCGCGTCTTGCAAGTACGGCCGCAGCACCGTCGCCACGTGAGCGAGGAAGGCCGGCCACGACGCCAGCATCCGGTAGAGTCCCGGGACGAAGGGCTGCTGTCCCACCATCGTGCCGAGTGAGGCGAGCACCGCCTGCTGCGCCGGCGGCAGCGAGACGAGGTCGACGAGGGACGGCAGTGGTCCCAGTGGCGGTGGAGGTGTCCAGTCTCGGGGAACGCCGGCGGCGCCGGGGGGTCGGTCTCCCCGCAGGAGTCGCCGGAGCAAACCCGACAGCACGAGATTGACCGGGCTCACGCGGACGAAGCTGGCGCATGCCGCGCGGATGGCCGCCTCCCCGTCCGCGTCCACGCCCCACACGCGGAGCGCGTGCCGCGAGATCGGCGCCAGCCGCGGGACGGTCAGGCCGTCCGCGGCGCGCCAGGCGGCGACCTGGGCCCCTCCGCTCGCGAAGACCGGCCTGAGCGCGGCCCACGTCCACTCGAGCCAGCCGGGGCGCGTCGCAAGGTGGCGCTGGAGCGAGGAGACGTAGGGGACGGCCCAGAGCCGCCGGATCTCGTCGTAGATCGCGGCGATCTCGCCGGTCGCATCCCGCTCCCGCAGCTCGGCCAGCATGTGTGCTCTCCTCGACCCGCGCAGCCTCAGGCCAGACCTTCGCCGGCGGCCTGCACGCTCTCTTGGCGCTTGAACTCGTTGAAGCCGGGGGATGCCGTGTCCACAATCACCAGCTCGAACCTCGTGGGC
>JACORX010000122.1 GCA_016179165.1 Candidatus Rokuibacteriota bacterium
GCAGAGCACGACGTGCATTTTTACGACGTCTCGGTCGAGGCCGTCATCTGGGGCGCGACGGCGCGAATCCTGAAGCAGTTCCTCGACATCGTGGACGGCCGCGAGGAGGCCGCGTGAGCTACGAGACACTCCTGGTCGACGTGAAGGACGGAGTCGCTTCCGTGACCTTGAACCGGCCCGAGGTCCGCAACGCGATGAACGCGACCTTGATCCGCGAGCTCGAGCAGGCCTTAGTAATGCTCGAGGCCGACCAGGCCGCGCGCGTCGTCGTACTCGAGGGCGCCGGCGACAAGGCCTTCTGCGCGGGCGCGGACCTGAAGGGGGTCGGGGACCGCGGCACGACGCTCCAGGCCCGCGAGTCCTTCGGTGGTCTCGCGCGCATCCTCGAGGCCATGGCCCGCATGAAGACACCCGTCATCGCCAAGGTCCACGGCTTCGCGCTGGCCGGCGGTTGCGGCCTCGCCGCAGGGTGCGACATCGTGGTCGCCGCAGACGACGCGGTGTTCGGGCTGCCCGAGATCAAGATCGGCCTCCTACCGCTCATCGTGATGGCGCCCATCCTCCGGAGCGTCGGACGCAAGCGCGGCATGCTCATGATCCTCTCGGGCGAGCAGGTCAGCGCGCGCGAAGCCTACGAGATGGGGCTGGTGAGCCGTCTCGTGCCGCGGGCCGAGCTCTCATCGGCCGTGGACGCGCTGGCGCGGGCGCTCGCCGGCTTTTCGCCGACGGCGCTGGGGCTCGCCAAGGAGGCCGCCGCGAGCGTGGCGGGGATGGAGTACGGCGCCTCGCTCCGGTACCTGCGCGAGATGATCACCCTGGTCGCGCTGTCCGACGATGCGCGCGAGGGCATCAAGGCCTTCTTCGAGAAGCGCGCGCCCAACTGGACGGGGCGTTAGGTGCTCAGGTGAAATGTGCCGAGGTGTCGGTTGAAGGAGCGATCATGATCCTGCGCGTGTGCCGAGGGGCCGCGGCCATGGTGGCGCTCCTGATGGGGGCGGCTTCCGCCGCCGCGCAGCCCGCCGAGCTGCCGGCCACCGTCGTGACGCTGACGGGCAAGACCGAGCTCTTCAAGAAGGGCGACACGAAGTGGGTGACGGCCGAGCTGCGGGACGAGGTCCGCGAGGGCGACGGCGTCCGGACCAGTCCGGCCGTGAGGACCACGCTCCGGACGGGCGGCGGCCACTCTATCCGCGTGGCGGCGCTGACGCAGGTGTTCGTCTTGGCTCCGACGGGGTCTCCGGCCGGCGCGGGGACCAATCCCCAGCCCGTGCGTCTTCGACTCGATCGCGGCTGGCTCTGGGTGGTGGTGACGCCCGGCGTCCATGCCCAGGCTCCGATCGAGGTGACCGCGGGGCCCGCCCGCGTCGCAGTGCGCCAGGGAGGCGTGGGCTTTCGCCTCAACCGGGACGGGTCGGTGATCGTGCGAACCTACCACGGCCTGGCCGTGGTCCGCGGCTCGGACCCAGCGGGGGCGTGGGAGCGGAGCCTGCCGGAGCCGCAGGAGGTGCTGGTGCCTGCCTCGGGCCCCCCCCCGGAGAACCGTAAGATCACCAAGGAAGACGGGGAGGGGTTGTGGGTGCTGTGGAACGAGGAGCAGGACTACGTCGCCTACGGCGGCAAGCCGCCGGTGCGGTGAGAGGGGGGAACCTGTTCGGGGTGGTGGGCGTTTGCAGTATGGCCATGGGTACGCTCGCGATCGCCGTGCTCCTGAACGCTGCCGGCCCCGCCCTCGCGGCGTCGCCGGCCGAGATCGCCCGCGGCAAGTACATCTTCGGCGCCACGGGCGGCTGCGGCTGCCACACCGAGCCCAAGGGTGCCGCCAACGCCGGCGGCAGGAAATACGGCGGCCCCTTCGGCACCGTGTACTCGACCAACATCACGCCCGATACCAAGACCGGCATCGGCGCCTGGACGGACGAGCAGATCATCACGGCGATTCGGCTCGGCCGCCGTCCCAACGGCGAGCGCATCCTGCCCGTGCACCCCTTCACATCTTTCAACGGCATTGCCGAAGAGGACCTCCGGGCGCTCGTGTCCTTTCTGCGAAGCGTGCCCCCGGTCAACCGGCCCAACACGCCGAAGAAGATCACGGTGCCGATGTTCGAGAGCGTGTTTCTGCCCGCCTGGCTCATGGCGTTCGCAGCGACGGAGACGCCGCCGCCCGCCGCGCCCGTCGCGGGTGTCGCGCGCGGCGAGTACCTCGTGCGGGCCGTCGGCCACTGCGGCGAGTGTCACACGCCGCGATCGGCCCTGACCATGGCCGTGGACAACTCTCGTTTCCTCGCCGGCAATTCCAAGAAGACGGGGCCCGAGGGGCAGGCCACGGCCAACATCACGCCGGACAAGACGACCGGCCTCGGCGACTGGACCGAGGAGCAGATCGTCACCTACCTGGGCACCGGCAACAAGCCCGATGGCGACGTGGCCGACGGCCTCATGGGCGAGACCATCCAGGGCACGCTGGCGGGTTACAAGGATCTGACGAAGGCGGATCTCCAGGCCATCGCGCGGTACATCAGGAGCATTCCGGCGGTGAAGAACAAGATCGAGTAGCGGCAGTGCACACCACACACCAGGAGGCGACATGACCGGACGAGCGACGTTCCACCGCAGGATGGCCTACCGCAGCATGGTTATGATCGTGTTGGTCGCGGCGACCGCGACGGCCTGCACCACGGCGTCCCCGAGGATGGTCGGCACCGGCGATGCCGTCGCGGACCGCCAGCGCCTCATGAAGGTGCAGGGCGCGCAGTGGGTGGAGACCCAGGCCAAGTTCAAAGCGGGCAACATCGAGGGCATCGCCGTCAACGCCGAGGTACTGGCCATCACGTCGCTGCAGATCCCCCCGCTGTTCCCGGA
>JACORX010000123.1 GCA_016179165.1 Candidatus Rokuibacteriota bacterium
ACCTCATACTCAAAGGCGCTCGCGTTAACGGGCAAGTCGAGCTGAGACAGGCGGTGATTGAAGGTCAAATCTATGCAGATGGCTTAGCGGTATCGGCTATCAAGGATGAAACGGCCATCCGCGCGGACGGAATTAGAGTTGGGGACGATATTTTTCTGCGCGGCTGTCAACTGAAAGGGCAAGCCAGATTTGCTGGAGCGCACGTTGGCGGCAATGTTGAGCTCGACGGGGCCACGCTTGAAAATGGCGGTGCTACAGCCTTAACTCTCGAGCAGGCAGAAATTGGGGGCAAGGTTTTTCTCCGCTCCAATCGAGCAGTCAGTCCGCAAGTTGATTTTCACTCGATTGGGGAGGTTCGTCTCCTCGATGCGAAGCTTGGAGGCGAACTCAGCTGCGCCGGCGCGATTATGGAGAATCCGGGCGGCCGAGCGCTGACCTGTGACCGAGCCCGCGTCGATGGGAGCGTCTTTCTTACACAGGGATTCCGCGCGCACGGCGAGGTCCGATTCGCCGGCGCACGAATTGGAAGCAATCTTGAATTTCAAGGGGCCTTACTAGAAAATCCGAAAGGCTACGCCTTGTTTGCGCTTGACGTCGACGTCAAAGGGGCTCTCATGCTATGCGGTGTTGGTGCTAAGCCGCTCGGGCGCATTAATCTGGACCACGCTGTTGCCCGCGTATTCTTTGACGACACCGCGAGCTGGCCTAGCCCGGGCCAGCTCGAGATCAACGGCTTCAGGTACACGGAACTCGGATTCACTGGTTTAACTCGATGGTCGACACGTCTGCAGTGGCTGAGGCTCCAGTCGAAACAGCCCTTCCGATCCCAGCCATATGAGCAATTGGCGCAAGTTCTCCGCTCAATGGGCCGCCCTTCCGACGCCAAGGCCATCCTGGCTGCGCGGCAGGATGATTTGCGAAGGTATGGCGAACTGCGAAGGCACGATCGCTTCACCAATTGGTTGCTTGGAGTTACCGTCGGGCACGGATACTTTCCGGGGCGAATTTGGTGGTGGGTCGCGGGTTCCATTGGGCTAGCGTTGTGCACGTACACGCTCTTCTACTGGAGCGGCGTACTCGTCCCCGAGAGCGCCATGCGATGGGATGCTCTATGGCTCCAGTTGCTTTTGTTGGCCGTGGGTAAGTTCCTGCCCATCGCGAATATCGGAATCGATTCAGTTTGGCGCGTTGATTCAACGAGCTTGGGAGGAGGGCTTCTGCGGCTGTTTGAAGTCGTCTACAGAATCGATGGATGGGCTCTCACCGCTCTTGCGGCAGCTGCGCTGACAGGGCTGATAAAAAAGAAGTGATACCGGCGGGTACTGTGGCAGCTGCTCCTGGGGCGGCCAGCATCCGAGTATGGGCGATTACGTCACGAGGACGGGGGCCACGCGAGGGGGGCGGGCGGTGCCGGAGGGCGTTCATGTTGACTTGTCTCGCCGCGCACGTTTCAGCCATGAACGACGCGTCGCTGTGGTAGAGAAGGATCATGACTACGACAGACGACGTCCTCCAGGCCGACGACCGGCGGTTCGACGCGATGCGCAAGGGCGACTGGGCCGCGCTGGATGCGGTGCTGGCCGATGATCTGACCTACGTGCACTCCACCGCGCGGCTGGAGTCGAAGTCGGTGCATGTCGGCAACCTCAAAGCCGGGAAGCCGCACTATCGCGGTATCGCGCCCCGCGACCGGAAGACGCGCGTGCACGGCAGTGTCGGCATCGTGAACGGCGTGTCGGAGATGCACGTGGAGAACGCGGGCAAGGAGCAGCGCTTCACCGTTCGCTATTTGGCGGTGTACGCGAAGGCCGGCGACCATTGGCGCATGATCGCCTGGCAGTCCACTCGCGTCCCCGACGCGTAGGAGGCTCGACATGTCGGTGCTGGTGATCGGCGCCACCGGCTTCATCGGTCCACGGCTCATCCGGAAGCTGATCGCCCGCGGCGAAACGGTGGTCGGCATGGACCTGAATCCCGGCGCCGCGGCGTTTGCCGACGTCCCGATCGGCGCGGCGGTGATGCGCGGAGACGTGACGCAGTTCGAGGACGTGATGCGGGCCGTCCTCGACGTGAAGCCGGAGCGGCTCATCAACCTCGCCTACGGGCTCGGCGCGGGCGAGGGTAACCCGCACCAGGTCATGCGCCTCGACATCCTCGGAATGGACAATTGCTTCGAGGCCGCGCGCCTGGGCGGCGTCAGGCGGATCGTCTACGCGAGCTCGATCGCGGTGAGCGGCCAGCAGAGTCACTTCGGCGACAGGCTCGTGAACGAGGACGATCCGGTGTACGGCACGAGCCAGTACGCGATGCACAAGATCTTCAACGAGTTCCAGGCGAAGAAGTACATCAAGAATTACGGCATGTCGATCACGGGCGTGCGTCCCGCCAACGTGACCGGTCCTGACAAGGTCCGGGGCTCGACGGATCACGTGCAGATCATGACGGAGGCCGCGCGCGGCAAACCCGTGCACCTTCCATCAAAGGGGCTCATGCGTCTCCTGGTTCACGTGGAGGACATGGCGGAGGTCTTCGCCAGGGTGCTGCTGGCCGATGCTCCTCGCCATCATCTCTACAACTCCGGCGGGATCCCGGTCAGCCTCGGCGAGCTGGCGGACATCGTCCGCGGGTTTCTCCCCGACGCGCAGATCACGTTCGCCCAGGAGGGCGGCCGCGAAGAGTCCGGCAACTACCTGGTCGACTGGAGCCGCCTGAGCCAGGAGTTCGGGATCGAATACCCCGGGTTGCACACGCGCGTACTCGAAGTCATCAACGACGTCCGGCGACAGGAGGGGCTGCATGCGCTGTAACCAGATCTCGGCGGATTTTCACGTCGAAAGCGCTTACACTGGAGCACGAGAGTCCAAGACAGCCGATGAGCGCCAAGGTCTGTGCCTCGTATGGATAGAAGGGTCGTCACGCCCGACGACCTGCGCCGCGCCAGAGCGGTGCTGGCGGAGACCTATGAGGCCGAGGGCGCGATCCCCGGCAGCCCGGTAAACCACGAGCTGATTCAACTCAACCTCCAGCACACCGACCGCGTGCAGCGTGCCGCCCAGGCGATCGCCGAGGGTGAGGGCTTGGACGCTGCCCTCCTCGAGCTCGCCGCGGTGCTCCACGACGTGGCGAAGCTCGACCACCGGGATACGACCTCCGGCGGCATAGACACCTGGCACCACCACCACCGCGGGGCTTCGGCGGCCCGGAAAATCGTCCTGGCGGACCTCGGAAAGACCGGTTCTGTCGCCGATTCTATCGCGGCCATGGTCGAGCGGCATAGCGACATCCCCTTCATCCGCCGGTACTGGCAGAACGTCTACGCCGCGCTCCTGCCATCCCCTCGAACGCCGGAGGAGTTCGCCCTCCGGGACGCCGACGTGATCGACATGCTCTGGGTCGGCGGTCTCGGCAAGATCGTGTTCTTCCGCCAGATACCGGGAAGCGATTTCTACTCCGAGGACGGCGGCGATATCCAGAAGGCCATCGCGTCTGCGCGAACGAGCTTCATCGAGGCCGCCGAGGTTCTCGTATTCCCTACCGCTCGTGCGCTGGCCGCGCCCCGCATGGCCGCCGCCGAGGCGTTCTGCGCCGAGCTTACCTCGGTCGCATCGCGGGACGAGTTCGGCGAGGCGTATCACGGTTTTCTGAAGCGACTCGATGCCTCCCGACTCTAGACCGGCTCGCCGATTGACCAGCCTCTCCGAGCCGTTGTATCGTACCTGCACCCGGCCAGCACCGCCCGCTTCGCCGTCAGCCCGGCAGAGTCCGTCTCCGCCGACATGAGGAGCCGCCCATGACCGCCATCACCGAAGTCGTCGACCTCGACCGCCGCGGCTGCATCGCTGTCCTGACCGTCAACAACCCGCCCGTCAACGCCCTCGGCGCCGGCGTCCGCAAGGGGCTCCGGGACGGCATCGCGGCCGCCGCCGGCGACGCGAGCGTCAGCGCCATCGTGATCGCCTGCGCCGGGCGGACCTTCATCGCCGGCGCCGACATCACCGAGTTCGGCAAGCCCCCGAAGGAGCCCGGGTTCCACGAGGTGCTCGATGGCATCGAGAGCTGCGCCAAGCCGGTCATCGCCGCCGTCCACGGCACCGCGCTGGGCGGCGGGCTCGAGACAGCCATGGCCTGCCACGACCGCGTCGGCGTCAAGGCCGCCCGCTTCGGGCGTCCCGAGGTCAAGCTGGGCCTCCTGCCGGGCGCCGGCGGGACCCAGCGCCTGCCGCGCGTGGTCGGCGTGGAAAAGGCGCTCCAGATGATCGTGAGCGGCGAGATGATCGGGGCGGACGACGCCCTCGCCCACGGGCTCATCGACGCGATCGTCGCCGGTGACCTCACGGCGGCCGCCGTGACATTCGCGGAGCGGGTCGTGGACGAGAAGCGGCCGCTCCGGAAGATCCGGGACATCGAGGACAAGATCGCCGCGGCCCGGGGCAAGCCCGAGATCTTCGCGGCCTTCCGCAAGTCGGTCGCGCGGCAGACGCGCGGGTTCAAGGCGCCCGAGCACTGTATCCGGGCGATCGAGGCGTCGGTGAACCTGCCGTTCCCGCAGGGCCTGCAGCGCGAGCGCGAGCTCTCCGCCGAGCTCATGGCGTCGCCGGAGTCCAAGGCCCAGCGCTACATCTTCTTCGCCGAGCGCGAAGCCGCGAAGATCCCCGACGTTCCCGCCGACACGCCCGCGAAGGAGATCAGGAAGGCCGCGGTCATCGGCGCCGGGACGATGGGCGGCGGCATCGCCATGAACTTCGCCAACGCCGGCATCCCGGTGACCGTGATCGAGGTCGCCAAGGAGGCGCTGGACCGCGGGCTCGGCGTCGTCCGCAAGAACTACGAGAACACGGCGGCGAAGGGCCGGCTCACCGCGCAGGACGTCGAGACGCGCATGGGCCTCATCACCGGCACCACCGATTTCGCGGCGGTGGCCGACGCCGACCTCATCATCGAGGCGGTCTTCGAGGAGATGCCGATCAAGAAGGAAGTCTTTGCCCGGCTCGACACGCTCGCGAAGCCCGACGCGGTGCTGGCCACGAACACCTCGACCCTCGACGTGAACGAGATCGCCTCCGCGACCCGGCGGCCGGAGAGCGTGATCGGCACCCACTTCTTCAGCCCGGCCAACGTGATGCGTCTGCTCGAGAACGTGCGCGGCGCGAAGTCGTCGAAGAC
Organism: Candidatus Rokuibacteriota bacterium; assembly: GCA_016179165.1. GTDB lineage: Bacteria > Methylomirabilota > Methylomirabilia > Rokubacteriales > CSP1-6 > AR37. The sequence goes on from JACORX010000123.1 coordinate 5,164, forward strand.
GGCCATCGCCACCGCGATGGCGGTGGGCCGAAAGATCGGCAAGGTCCCGGTGCTCGTCGGCGTCTGCCACGGCTTTGTCGGTAACCGCATGCTGCACCAGCGGGGCAGGGAGGCAGAAAAGCTCATTCTCGAGGGTGCGCTGCCCCACCAGGTGGACAAGGCGCTCTACGACTTCGGCTTCCCGATGGGGCCGTTCGCGATGGGCGACCTCGCCGGGCTGGATGTCAGCTGGCGTATCCGCAAGGGGCGCGGCGAGAAGTCGGCCGTGGCCGATCGCCTCTGCGAGATGGGGCGCTTCGGCCAGAAGACGGGCGCGGGATTCTACACGTACTCGGCCGACCGCACGCCGAGCCCCGACCCCGAGGTTGAGAAGATCATTCTCGAGGTCTCGGGCCGGATGGGCATCAAGCGCCGCGCGATCTCGGTCGACGAGATCGTGCAGCGCCTGCTCTACCCGATGGTCAATGAGGGCGCCAAGATCCTCGAGGAGAAGATCGCGATCCGCGCGTCCGATATCGACGTGATCTGGGTGTACGGGTATGGCTGGCCCGTGTACCGCGGCGGCCCGATGTTCTGGGCGGACTCGATCGGGCTCAAGGTGCTGCGCGATCGCATGCTCGACTTCCAGCGCGAGCATGGCGACCAGTGGAAGCCGGCGCCGCTCCTGGACCGGCTCGCCGACCAGGGCAAGACCTTCACCGGACAGTAGCCGGCCCGCGGCGGTGCTCCTCCGATCTCGTCGACGCCTGTGACCGCATGATTCCGCCGGCGCCCGGTGCCGCCGCCACGGTCGGCTCGCGCCCCAGTGCGGCTTACTGGTCGCTGGGGGTGACGTGCATCACGCTCGCGCTGGCGTACGGCGTGTGGTACGCGTACAGCGTCTTCCTCGTCGCCCTTCTCCGCGAGTTCGGCTGGAGCCGTTCGGTGCTCGCGGGCGCCTTCTCCCTCTTCACGCTGGTGGCCGGCGCGGTCAATCCCGTCGTGGGCGGACTCGGCGATCGCTGGGGCCCGCGGCGCGTGATCATGGTCGGCGGCGGCATTCTGGCGCTCGCGCTCTGGGCCGTCAGCCTCATCACCACGCCCTGGCAGCTCTACGCGGCGTTCGGGCTCGCCACCTCCGCCGGCGTGACGACAGCGGGCTGGACGCCCGCCGTCATTCTCGTCCAGCGGCAGTTCACGCACCGGCTGGGGCTGGCGCTGGGCATCGCGGGCTCGGGGATCGGGCTCGGCATCTTCCTCGTGGTACCGCTGAGCCAGGCGCTGATCGACGCGTACGGCTGGCGCTGGGCATTCCGCATCCTGGCCCTGATCTGTGCGGGGTGGATCCTCCCGGCAACGTGGTTGGTCCTGCGCGACGCCCCGCCGGTGACCGCGTCCGGCGGCGGCGGCGCGGCGGGTGCCGCAGGGCCACCGCGCCGCGCGGCGCCCGCCCACCCCGCGGGCACCGCGTACAACCTCACGCTGGTCGCCGCGATCGCCACCGCGCCCTTCTGGCTCATCACGGGGGCCAAGTTCTTCGGCAACCTATGCTCGCAGACGCTCCACGTACATCAGGCCGCGTTCTTCGTCGACCACGGGATGACGCCGATGGTCGCCGCCTCGATCGTCAGCGTGGTGGGCGCGGCGAGCATCGTGGGGAAGACCGGCGGCGGCTGGGTGTCCGACTTCGTCGGCCGGGAGCACGTCTACGTCCTCGGCATGGCCTCGATGATCGCCGGCGTGGGGCTGCTGGGCCTGACGCCGCTCACGTCGAGCGCGTGGGTCGCCTACGGCTACGCCGTCCTGTTCGGGATCGGGTACTCGGTGACGGCCTCGCTCATCCCGGCCATGGTCAGCGACCGGTTCCGGGGCCGTCACTTCGGCGTTATCTTCGGCGTTGCGCAGATCGGCGCCTCGGTGGGCAGCGCGCTGGGCGCCTGGCTGGCCGGCCGCATCTTCGACGCGACCGGCAGCTACGCCATCCCGTTCGCGCTGGCCGCCGCGGCGGCGGTGATCGCGGCCGTCGCCATGTGGGTCGCCCGCACGGTCCGGCTTCCCGGAGGCACCCTGGCGTAGCGCCGCGTCAGGTCGGCCATCTGCGGCGCACCGGCGCGGGCGACGTCGGGCGGATTGGCGCGGTCCGGTGGCACCTGAAGAGCTTGGCCCGAGCGGGGGTGTCAGCGAGGCGGTGCCGGCCTGAGCCGGCGTATCCATCTCTGGGCATTTGCAGGGCGGCGCGGGCGCGCTACCCAGGGGCATGGGATGTGTCGCGCCCGTGTATCGCCCGCGAGACGCCGAGCACACCGTGCTTCATCAGGTCGTCGCCACACACCTGGAGGCCTTCCTGCGCGCGGTGGCGGAGGCCGGCCACGGCGTGGGCCTGCCGCAGTTCGTCGAGCGCGAGTTCCGGGAGTTTCTGCTGTGCGGCGTGTTCGAGGCCGGCGTGGCGCGGTTTCAGTGCGACGGCTGCGGGCGCGAGCACCTGCTGCCGTTCGTGCAAAGGCCGGGCGTGGTGTCCCAGTTGCGGTGGTCGCCGGATGACGGAGCGCGCCGCCCACCTGGTGGACGCGGTGCTGCCGTGGGTGCCGGTGCGGCAGTGGGTGCTGACGGTGCCGTATCGGCTGCGCTATCAGATGGCGTGGAATCACGGGCTGAGCCGCGCGGTGCTGCGGGTGTACACGCGCGTGCTGCTCGACGTGTACGCGCGCGACGCCCGCGCGCGCGGCGTGCCGGGTGGACGCACCGGCAGCGTCACCGTGATGCAGCGCGCAGGCAGCGGGTTGAACGTGAACCTGCACTTTCACACCCTCGTGCTGGACGGGGTGTTTACGGAAGAACGCGGGGGTGCGCTGGCGTTTCATCCGGCGCCGGGGCCGAGCGACGCCGAGGT
>JACORX010000124.1 GCA_016179165.1 Candidatus Rokuibacteriota bacterium
TCGCGCACGGGCAGCGCCGCGTGGATGAACTCGTGCCGGTGTGTCCACGCGGTGTCCGCGAGCCGGTCAGCCAGGTGGTCGGCCAGGCCCTGGTCGTCGTTGGTGACGACGTAGACGCCGAGGCCCGCGTCCGGAATGTCGGCGTGCGGAAAGCCGGCGAAGATGGAGATCGAGATGACCTTCGGATTCTTCTCCATCTCTGCCGCAAGATCGTACAACCGCCGCATCGGCCCGCGCGCCGTCCCCTGGTTGCCGAGCGGCGGCAGGATGGGCGGCTTGCGGAGCGCGGCCGTGGGCTTCCAGCGCTTGCCGATGATGTCGAGTAGCCGCTCGGTCGCCTCGGTCCCGCGCTCGGCCATGTCCACGTGCGGGTAGGTCTTGTAGCCGTTGAGCAGGTCGGCGCCGCGCACCATGCTCTCCGACAAGTTGGCGTGGAAGTCGAGGGTGACGGCGATCGGCACCTCGGGCCCGACGGCGGCGCGCACGGCTTCGATGAGGTCGCCCTCGCCGTCGTCCAGCCCCTCCGGCACCATGGCGCCGTGGAGATCGAGCAGGACCCCGTCCACCTTGCCGGCCGTCTTGAGGTCGCGGAGCAACCGCTCCTTGACGTGGCCGTAGATGTCCTTCGTGACGAGCCCGGCCGGCGAAGCGGCCGCGGCGACCGATGGGATCAGCGTCGCCCCCCGGCGGGCGGCCGCGTCGATCATGCCGCCGATGCAGGTGCCCGTGTCGCGGTAGGCCTCCAGGATCTCGCCGCCGTAATGGAGGCTGCGCGCCTCGAACTGCGCGCGGTCGGTCGGGAGGTTGCTGAAGGTGTTCGTCTCGTGGGACATCATTGCCAAGAACAGTCTCACCCGGCTCTCCTGTACAATGCCTGCCTCGAGGATCGTAACCTACCGGACAAGGAACGAATCAGGCGGACCAGGAACGAATCATGGCGGACAAGGAGCGTGTCATGGCCGACAGCGAACACTTCCACAACCTCAAGCGGGGCGGCATCCCCCGCCGGCTGGCCGAAGGACTCTCGGCGCGCGTCTTCCCCGGCGAGCACCTGATGCTTTCCGTCGTCGACATCGCGCCGGGCTCCGTCTCTCCAGTGCATGCGCACCCCAACGAGCAGTGGGGCGTCTGCCTCGAGGGCGAGTGGGTCCGAATCCAGGACGGCGTCGAGCATCACGTCAAGGCCGGCGACTTCTGGCAGACGCCCCCGAACGTGCCGCACGGAGGGCGCGCGCTGCCGGACAAACGGGCCGTGGTGCTCGACATCTTTTCACCGCCTCGCGAAGAGTACAAGAAGGCAGGGTCTGGGTACAAGTGAGCATACGCGCCCGCGATCCGGCGCGTTTGACAACTTCCCCCGGCGGCCACCATAATCGGGCGCTCGCTATGACGTCATCATCCGTCTACCTCGTTACCGGCGGAGCAGGCTTCATCGGCTCGCACGTGGTCGAGCGCCTGCTCGCGCAGGGGCACCGCGTCCGCGTGCTCGACAACTTCTCGACGGGCAGCCGGGCCAACCTCGCCTTCGCGAAGGGGAACGGGCGGCTCGAGATCATCCGCGGGGACCTCAAGAGCCTCGCGACGGTCGAGCGGGCTGTGCGCGGCGTGACGGCGGTCTTCCACCAGGCGGCGATGCGCTCGGTCCCGCGCTCCGTCGCCGACCCGCTCGGCGCCAACGCCTCGAACGTCACCGGCACGCTCCACGTCCTGGTCGCCGCGGCGCGCCAGAAGAAGAAGCCGCGCGTGGTGTACGCGTCCTCGTCTTCGGTATATGGCGAGAGGCCGGATCTGCCCAAGAGGGAAGAGCAACCCGTGGCGCCCATCTCGCCCTACGCCGCGTCCAAGGTCGCGGGTGAGCTCTACGCGTCCGTCTGGAGCCGGCTCTTCGGCGTCGAAACGGTGGGCCTGCGCTACTTCAACGTCTTCGGCCCGCGGCAGGACCCGAAGAGCGAGTACGCGGCGGTCATCCCCCGCTTCATCCTGTGGGGAAGGCAGGGCAACCCGCTCCAGGTCCACGGCGACGGGACGCAGTCGCGTGACTTCACATACATCGACAACGTGGTCTCCGTCAACCTCCTGGCGGCCGCGGCGCCGGCGATTGCGGTTTCGGGCAAGTCCTATAACGTCGGCTGCGCCAGCCGGACGAGCCTGCTCGAGATCATCGCCTCGCTCGCGCGGCTCCTCGGGCGCCCGCTCCAGACGAAACACCAGCCGACGCGGGTCGGCGACGTGCCGCACACGCTGGCCGACATCAGCGCGGCCAAGCGCGACATGGGCTACGAGCCCCTCGTGGACTTCGCCGAGGGGCTCAGGCGGACGGTGGACTACTTCACGGGGGGGACACGATGACAATGCTGCGCGGCCTCGCATTGACCCTGCTGGCGCTCCTGCTCTCGGCGGCGCCGGCGGCGGCCCAGGGCGCCCTGACGGTGCAGGTGTCGACCGAGCCTCCCGGGCTGGACCTCACGACCAACCCGTCGTCCGCGATCGCCGGCGTCGTCTTCTACAACGTTCAGGAAGGGCTCGTGAAGGTCGACCGGCACGGCAAGCTCGTGCCGTGGCTCGCCGAGCGCTGGTACACGACCGACAGCAAGAACTACACGTTCTTCCTCCGCAAAGGCGTCCGGTTCCACAACGGCCGCGAGATGAAGGCCGCGGACGTTAAGTTCGCGCTGGACCGGGCGGTCAACCCGGAGACCAAGCACCCCTACCGCGTCCAGTACGAAAACGTCCAAGACGTCATCGTCAAGGACGACTACACGATCAGCGTGACCCTCAAGCTGGTCCAGGCCAATTTCCTCTGGACCGTGGCGCGGCAGGGATCGGTCATCTACCCGAGAGAAGCAGTGGATACGCTCAAGACCCAGCCGATGGGCACGGGCCCCTTCACCGTCGCCGACTGGGTGCGCGGCGACCGCATCGTGCTCGTGAAAAACAAGGACTACTGGCAGAAGGGGCTGCCGCGCCTCGACAAGGTCACGTACCGCTTCATCCCCGACCCCAACTCGGCGCTCGCGTCGCTCAAGTCGGGCGACATCGACGTCTCGGCCTTCGGCCTGGGCCCGGAGAACGTGGACGCGCTCAAGAAGGACGGGCGCTTCCAGGTCATCCTGGGCGACACGACCAACGACGTCACGCTCAGCATGAACAACTCCAAGAAGCCCTACCTCGACAAGCGCGTGAGGCTCGCCATCACCCACGCGATCAACAAGGAGGAGGTGCTCAAGGGAGCCATGTTCGGGTACGGCAAGATCCTCGGCTCCAACGTGGACCCGCTCAACCTGTACTACGTGGACGTCTCCAAGCGCCAGCCGTACGATCCGGGCAGGGCCAAGAAGCTCCTCGCGGAGGCGGGCTACCCGAACGGGATCGACATCCGCTTCCGCACGGGTCCGGCGATCGTGGAGCCCGGCCTGCGGCAGACCA
>JACORX010000125.1 GCA_016179165.1 Candidatus Rokuibacteriota bacterium
CTGCGCTCCTGGTCCAGGCCAAAGGCCCGCTGGCCGAGCGGCTCGTGAAGACCCCGGCCAAGAGCGGAAAGTGGGACGCCACGATCGAGGAGATCGACGCCGAAGACCTCCTCGCTTCGCACGGCCTGAACCTGAACGGATGGCTTGGCCCGCCATGGCTCAAGGCGGGCTGGTTCCACGCCCATCTGCTCGCAACGGGCGCCGTCAGCGACACCGCGGATCGTCAGGCAGCGGAGGGGCTCTACCGTCGCCTCTCTTCCGGCACCTTTGATAGCCCCACCGCGCGGATCGAGCTCGAGCGCCAGCTGGTGTCACGACTGGCGGCGGGCTGTGAGCGGGTGGTCTTGGGCTACACCGTCCGCCGCGAGTACTTCAACGCGGAGTTCTCCCAGGGCGTGGAGAATATCGCCTGGGATTCTCAGACCGGGTTCAACTCCGCTATCTTCCTTCGCACCGTCAAGCTCAAGGACTTCCCGTGGAACGGCTGGCTCAGATTGGGAATCGCGAGCCGGGCCGCCGCCGCGTGGAATCCGATCGGGGGCTTCTCCGATCCGGCGGGGCGGCTGCTGTGGGCGGCGGTGGGCGATCCGGCCCTGATCCCGGAACCCTACGGCTCGGGATGGGTGGCCAACCGGGTGACTCCCGCGGGGGTGACTCGGCCGCCCGGTTCTGACTTGGAGCTGCCGGAAGACGCCCTGATCCCGGAGCCGGGCACCGGGCTCTTCAGTGACGCGGGGAAGGGCAAGAGCGCTCGGGCCCGCATCACATACCGCCTCGTGGCCTCCGCCTTCCAAGACAACACGCGCATGACTCCGGCGGACGCCGCCTACGCGTACAGTTTCGCGTACCGCTGGGGCGCGCGCGCGGGCGGGCGGGCCGCCGCCGATTCCGTCGTCGAGGCCGCGACGGCGCCGCTCCGGCAGGCCCTCGTGGCCTTCCGTGTGGTCAAGGTGGACGCCGAGGTCAAGAAGTACAGCGACAACACCTTCACGTATATCGTTCCGATCATCGACGTCTACGTCAGCGGCGGTGCGCTCGACAACGACGCGCTGGCAGCCTTAGCACCTCCTTGGAGTGCCTTGCCCTGGCCCGTGCTGGCGCTGATGGACGAGGCCGTCAAGCGGGGCCTCGCCGCCTTTTCACCGGGCGAGGCGAAGCGGCGCGGCGTGCCGTGGCTTGACCTGGCGCGGGATGCGAAGACCAAGGCCGCGCTGGCCGCGTTGGTGGAGACGTTCGCGGCCCAGGCCTACATCCCGCCGGCGCTCAAGCGACTCGTCACGGCGGACGAAGCCCAGACACGCTGGGCCTCGCTCAAGGGCTTTTACGCCAAGCGCGGCCACTTCCTCGTCACCAACGGGCCCTACGCGCTCGAGAAGTGGACGGAGCGCGAGGTAGTCTTAGCGGCGTTCCGCGACTTCACCAACCCGAAGGGGGTCGGCACCTACGATCGCTTCGCGCGCCCGAGCCGGGCTTTCGTCGCCCGGCTCACCGCCCGCGGCGACCGCCTGGAGATCGTCCCCGAGATCGAGCGCGTCGAGAGGTTCCTGCGGGACTACCGCGTCGTGAGGGAGCCGCTGGGCAAGCCGGCCTCCGACGAGGACCGCGCGGACGTGCCCGTCTGCCGCTACGTCATCGTCGGCGCGGACGGCGCAGTGGCGGACGCAGGTCTCTCGCGCGACCGGGACGGCGCCCGACTCGTGGTCAATCTCAAGGGCCGGCTCAAGCCGGGCGCGTACACCGCCCTGGTGGCGCTGGCGCTTCGCGACAACTGGGTCAACGCCGAGGTGGCGGTGGCGCAGTTTCGGGTTGAACGGGCCCCCTGAGTTGGGGCATGGTATCGGGCGATGGACACACTCCTGATCCACATCCTCAACTCGCTCCTCTACGCGGCCGTGCTCTTCCTCATCGCCGGCGGGCTCAGCCTCATCTACGGCGTCATGCACATCGTCAACCTGGCGCACGGCAACCTCTATGCCTTCGGGGCCTTCGTGGCGGCCTGGACGGTGGGGCTCCTCGTGGGCGGCGGGACACCGACGCCCGTGCTCTACCTCGTGCTGCTCGCCGGGCCCGTGGTCGCGGCCGCCCTGGGCGCGGTCCTGGAGCCGACCCTGCTCCGGCCGCTCTACCAGCGCCCCGAGGAGTACCAGTTGCTGATCACGTTCGGGCTGCTGTTGATCCTTGAAGACCTGATACGGCTCATCTGGGGCCCGTACCCGCTGTCGGTCAGCTCGCTTTTCGAGGGCATGGGGAGCCTCAACATCGGCGAGTCCATCTACCCGACGTACAACCTGGCCGTCATCGTCGTCGGCGGCCTTGCGGCGGTTGGTCTCTGGGCCTTCATCTACCGCACCCAGTTCGGCGTCGTCTTGCGGGCGACCTCGCAGAACATGCGCATGGCGCAGGCCATGGGGGTCAACGTCAACCGCGTCTACGTCCAGGCCTTCACGCTGGGCTGCTTCATGGCGGGACTCGGCGGCGCCATCGTCGTGCCACAGCAGGGCGCCGTGCTCGGTATGGGTGTGGACGCGTTGATCCTGGCGTTCGTCGTCGTGGTCATCGGCGGGCTCGGGAGCCTCGAGGGCGCCCTGGTCGGAGCGCTGATGGTGGGCGTGGTCAGGGAGCTCGGCATCAACCTCTTCCCGGAGGTCGAGCTCGCGGTGCTCTATCTCATGGCGGCCGTGGTCCTGCTCATCCGGCCCGCCGGGCAGTTCGGGCGCGCATGAGCCCGGTGTCCGGGCCGAACCGGCGCGTGCTCGTCGCCGCCGGGCCCATCGTTGTCGTGCTCCTGATCCTTCCCTGGGTAGTCGAGCCGTATCAGACCGTGCTGCTCTCCTACGGCCTGGTCTTCGCCATCGCGGCGCTGGGCTTCAACCTGCTGCTGGGCTACACGGGCCTCCTCTCCTTCGGGCACTCGGCATACTTCGGCGTGGGCGCCTACGCCGTCGCCTTCACCGTGAAGTACCTGAAGGTCGGCTCGATGGAGCTGTTGCTCCTTGCCGGCATCCTCGCCTCGGCTCTCGTGGCGGCGGTCTTCGGCCTGGTCTGCGTGCGCTACACGCGGATCTTCTTCGGCATCCTCACGCTCGCCCTGTCCCAGGTGCTATGGAGCCTGGCCTTCAAGTTCTTCTGGGTGACGGGTGGGACCGATGGGCTGCGGGTGCCCACGCCCACGCTGCTCGGCGTGTCCATCGACGCCGGGCAGGACAAGATGGCCTTCCTGGCGCATCGGTATTACTACTACGTCCTCGTGCTCTTCGTGGCCGCCACGGCGGTCATGTGGGTGATCGTGCACTCGCCGTTCGGCAAGGCGCTCCAGGCCATCCGCGACAACGAGACGCGGGCCGAGTTCGTCGGCGTGCAGGTCTGGCACTACCGCTGGGTGGCCTTCCTGATCTCCGGAGTATTCACGGGGCTGGCGGGGGCGCTCTGGGTGCCGCTCAACGGACTGACGACGCCCGACATCCTGGTCTGGAACTTCTCGGGCGAGATCGTCTTCTTCACCGTGCTGGGGGGTTTCAAGACCTTCGCCGGGCCCATTGTCGGCGCGGTGGTCTTCAACTACCTCAAGACCTTCGCCGTCGGGTACACCGTCTACTGGCAGATGTTCCTGGGCGTCGTGCTGGTGACGCTCGTGCTGGCGCTGCCGACGGGTATCATGGGCATGGTGGCGCGGCTCTCCCAGAAGTGGAGCCAGAAGTGGAAGAGGACGCCCGCGCCGTGAGCCTGCTCAAGACGACCCAGCTCACCAAGTACTTCGGCGAGACGCACGCCGTGGATCACGTGGACTTCACCGTGACGGAGGGAGAGGTGCTGGCCCTCATCGGCTCCAACGGGGCAGGGAAGACCACCCTGATCAACCTGATCAGCGGGCTCATCCCCGTGGATTCAGGCGCCATCGTGTTCCAGGGGGCCGACATCACGCGCGACTCCATTCACGAGAAAATCGCCCGGGGGATCGCGCGGAGCTTCCAGCTCGTCAACCTCTTCGACCAGCTGACCACGCTCGACAACCTGGCGCTGGCCATCTTCTCGCGGGACGGCAAGACCCGGAAGCTGTTCACGCTGTCGGACGCGGACCGGGCCGTCCGGGACGAGGCCGTGGCCGTGCTCCAGCAGTTCGGGTTGGCGAACAAGGCCGGCATGGTGGCGGGCGGGCTCAGCCAGGGCGAGCGCAAGCTCCTGGACGTGGCCGTCGCCTACGCGCTCAAGCCCAAGCTCCTCTTCCTCGACGAGCCCACCAGCGGCGTCAGCACCCGCGAGAAGGCGCCGATCATGGACATCATCACCTCGGTCGTGCGGGCGGGGAAGATCACGGCCGTGATCGTCGAGCACGACATGGACGTGGTGTTCAAGTACTGCCCCCGGATCGTGGCCATGCACCAGGGCACGATCCTGGCCGACGGCACGCCGGAGGAGATCCGGAACAACGCGCAGGTCACCGCCAACCTGCTCGGCGCCCAGGCGCAGTCATGACGCGCGCCGGCCTCGGGAGCGGAGACCATGCTCGAGCTTGACCGGATCAACACGTTCCGCGGGCCCGCCCACGTCCTGCGAAACGTGTCGCTGACGGTGCGGGACGGGGAAGCGGTCTGCCTGGTCGGCCGGAACGGCGCCGGGAAGACCACGACGATCGACAGCATCATGGGGCTGCTGCCGGTCCGGAGCGGCACGGTCGCCTTCAAGGGCCGGGACATCAGCCGGCTGCCCACCCACCGGCGGGCGCTCACGGGCATCGGGTATTCGCCCGAGGACTCGGGGATCTTTCCCGACCTCACGGTGGCCGAGAACTTCCAGATCAGCCAGTCGCTGGCGCGCGCCGCCGGCACGGCCGCACCGCCGGCCGGCGACGGCATCGACGAGCGCGTCCTCGCCCTGTTTCCCGAGATCCGGGACTTCACCCAGCGGCGCGGTCTCCACCTGAGCGGCGGCCAGAAGAAAATGGTGGCCATCGCGCGGGCCATGACGC
>JACORX010000120.1 GCA_016179165.1 Candidatus Rokuibacteriota bacterium
GCACCCCCACGCCCGGGTACGACAGCGCCGACTCGATCGGGATCCCGTAGGAGAGGCACACCGTCGTCTGGATCACGGTCGGCAAGATCACGTTGGGCAGGATGTGGCGGGAGAGGATGCCGAGGCGGCCCAGCCCCAGGGCCTCCGCGGCCCGCCGCTCAGCTCTCGCAGAGAGGAGTCGTCAGAACCAGATCAACGCGGGGTCGACCGTCAGGTCGCTGAACGGCGGCAGCACCGCTGGCTCGCTGGTGACCCGACCAGCGCGAGCGTACTCCGCTCCGGCGAGCGCGTAGGCTTCGATCGAGCGGCTCTCCGGATCGACGATCCAGTAGTAGGGCACGCCGTGCTCCGCGTACAGTTTCATCTTCCGACCGCGATCGAGACGGGCGGTGGACGGGGAGAGCACCTCGACGACCAGAGTCGGCGCTCCCTCGATGCCGCGTTCGCTGATGATCGTCAGCCGGTCGGCGGCGATGTAGAAAACGTCCGGCTGGACCACCGTCACGTTGCTCAGGATGCAGTCCGTCGGCGCGACGAAAACCTCGCCGAGGCCTCGTGATCTCACGTGCTGGAGCAAGAGCCCGATCAGGTTGACAATGGCTCTCTGGTGCCGCGTGCCTGGGGCCGGAGTCACGGAGAGCTCGCCGTGATGCAGCTCGTAGCGCCGCCCGTCGTCCGGCAGGGCCGCATAGTCGCTGTAAGTCAGGAGGGCTCGTGTCGGCATCGCTCAGTGCTCCCCGCTCCGTGCGTCACACTCTCGATCTTGGCGGTGGTGGCCAGGTACCGTCAATGTCCACCCTTGCATACTCCAGACTACACTGAATGGCCGTGCCGGGATCAGCCCTGAGATGGCGATCCGTCTTTCCATTGCCTCTGGCACCTCCGCCGAGAGTTGGCTCAACCAGCAAACGCAGTACGATCTGTGGCACGCCGAGCAGGGCCGGAAGCAGCTTCGGGTTACGAGGCTCGCGCCGGCGTAGAAAACGCCCACTGGCTGCAGTCACTCACGAGGCCGCGTATGGACACTCGGGGCGGCAGGAGCGCGTGGCCGAGCACCCGTGCTCGACGGGTGCTGGCAGCCCTCGTGAGGATCGGGTCGGTCGTGAGGCGGCAGTCGGGCTCCCAATGCTGCGGACAAGCGATCCGGGGGGTTATACTTCTGCCATGAGCAAGCGTGGTTTAGACATCGCATCGCTGACACCCGAAGAGCGGCTCGACCTGCTGGAGGAGTTGTGGGACAGTCTTGGGGCGACGCCCGAGGCGATTCCGCTCACCGAGGCGCAACGTGCAGAACTCGACCGGCGCCTCGACGATCTGGAACGCGAGGGACCGGTCGGCATACCCTGGGATGAGGTTCTTGGCCGAATTCGTGGCCGTGGTCGTTGAAGCAGGTCATCGTCCGACCGGCAGCGGCCGCCGACATCGAGGATGCCTATCGGTGGTACGAGTCGCAACGGGCAGGCCTGGGCGACGAGTTCTTGGAGGCGCTCAGTGTGACACGCGACCGAGTGCTCGAACAGCCAGAGGCCTTTCCCGTCCTTCACCGGAACACCCGCCGCGCTTTCATTCCCCGGCGATTTCCATACGGCCTTTTCTACCGGGTCTACGGTGACACGATCGTTGTCGTGGCCTGCATGCACGCGAAGCGAGACCCACGGCGGTGGCAACGCCGCACCTGATGGCGGGCGCAGCATGTACCTTGTCTTTGACACCGAGACGACGGGCATTCCACGGAACCACGATGCGCCCGCGTCGGACATCGGGAACTGGCCTCGGCTCGTTCAGATCGCGTGGCTGCTCGCTGACGCCGAGGGCCGTGAGCTCAGGAGCCAGGCCTTCATCATTCGGCCGGATGGGTTTGTCATCCCCGACGGCGCCGTCCGTGTTCACGGGATTGACACTGAGACGGCGCGCCTGCGTGGCATTGAGGTAGGCAGCGCCCTCGACGCATTTGCCACGGACCTGTCGGCAGCCGAGATTCTCGTGGCCCACAATGTTCGATTCGATGAGGGCGTGATCGGTGCGGAGTTCTTCCGTGCCGGGCGCACGCGGAACCCGATAGAGTCGAAGACGCGACACTGCACCATGCGGCAGGCGACGGACTTCTGCAGTATTCCCGGTGGGCCGCGGGGCTACAAGTGGCCAACGCTCGACCAGCTGCATCGGACGCTGTTCGGAGTTGGGTTCGAAGGGGCGCACAACGCGATCGCGGACGTCCGGGCGTGCGCGACATGCTTCTTCGAGCTCAAGCGCAGGGGCGTCATATGATCAGAGCGGGGACGTCAGGACCAGATTAACGCAGGGTCGAGAATCAGGCCGCTGAACGGCGGCAGCGCGGCCGGCTCGCTGGTCAGGCGAGCCGCGAGCGCGTACTCTGCTCCGGCGAGCGCGAAGGCTTCGATCGAGCGGGTTTCCGGATCCACGATCCAGTAGTACGGCACGCCGTGCTCCGCGTACAGTCTCATCTTCCGATCGCGATCGAGGCGGGCAGTGGACGGGGAGAGCACTTCGACTACGAGGGTCGGCGCCCCTTCGATGCCGCGCTCGCTGATGATCGCCAGCCGGTCGGTGGCGACGTAGAGTAGGTCCGGCTGCAGGACCGTGACGTCACTCAGGATGCAGTCGGTCGGCGCCGGAAGGACCTCGCCGAGGCCTCGCGCCCTCACGTGCTCGTATAGCCGCGAACCCAGGGGGAAGATGACTCGCTGATGCCTGGTTCCTGGGGCTGGGGTCACTGACAGCTCGCCCCGATGCAGTTCGTAGCGCCGCCCGTCGTCGGGAAGGGCCGCATAGTCGCTGTAGGTCAGGATGACTCGCGTCGGCATCGCTCAGTGCTCCACGCTCTGTGTGTCACAACCGCTACTGTCGAAGCTGTCGCCCCTTACCGTCAATGTGCGCCTTTGCATACAGGAGTCTACACGCATCCGCTTTCAAAGGGCCAGCCATAGCCGATGGAAGGAGATTCGGTCGAGGGGCCGATCGATCTGGTCGGCCACGGTGGAGTTTGGCGCGCGGCTTGCCCGGGGAACTCGCGCGCAGTTCGTCCCCTTCCCCGGGTGCTCGCACTGGTGGCAGCTCGAGCGGCCCGCCGAGGTGGCCGCCGAGCTTGAGCGGCTGTGGGCGGCGGCCCAGGCCCCTCACCCTGACCCTCTCCCGCTTCGGGCGCGAGGGGATTAATTGAAGGGGTTAGGCGAAGCGCGGCATCACCTTCTCTGCGAAGAGCTTCAAAGAGCGGCGGACCTTGTCGTGGGCGAGGCCGCCGCGTGAGAAGGCGCCCATCATGAAGTCGATGCCGAGCGCCTCCTGGTGCTGCCGGATCTTGTCGGCGACCTCCTCAGGGTCGCCGGCGATGGCGGCCTGGTCTAGCGCCTTGTCCTCGCTTAGCGAGAGCAGGTTCTCCCGCACGCGCCGGTAAAACTTGTACTGCTCGGGCGGCACGCCCGTCTCGTCGGCGATGAGCCCCGCCTGGGTCTGGAAGAACCAGCGGATCGGTTCGCGCAGGTCTTCGCGCGCCTGCTTCGACGTCTCCGCCACGTGGATGATCTTGTTCAGGCAGATGTCCGCGCCCGCATCGGTGCCCTGCGCGTCCCGCCAGGTCTGGCGGTAGGCGTCGTAGTTCTTCCGCAGGATGTCGAAGGGCGTGAAGGCTGGCGAGGTCAGGATCTTGAGCCCGCGCCTGGCTGCCAGCGTGTAGGTGTCGGGGGAGACGGCGGCCGTCCAGAGCGGCGGGTGGGGTTTCTGCACGGGCTTGGGCAGGACGCAGAGATCGCGCACCTGGTAGAACTCGCCCTCGAAGGTGCAGCGCTCGTCGGTCCACGCGCGGCGGACCACTTCCAGGCTCTCGTCGAAGCGCTCGCGCGTCTTCTCCATCGAGATGGCCAACCCGCGGAACTCAGCCGGCTGGTACCCGCGCCCGATGCCGAAGTCGAGCCGGCCCCCGGAGAGAATATCCACCATCGCCCACTCTTCCGCGATGCGCACCGGGTGGGCAAAGGGCGCGACGACCACGGCCGTGCCGATCCGCACGCGGCGGGTCTCGCGCGCCAGCGCCGCCGCCAGCACGGCCAAGGACGGCGCGATGCCGTACGGGGAGAAGTGGTGCTCGGCGAGCCAGACCGTGTGGAAGCCCAGCTCCTCAGCCAGCCGGCACTCGTCGAGCGTGTTGGCGAAGACCTCGGCATGGCTCTGGCCTTCGCGCAGCGACAAAAGGTTCTGGGTCGAAAATCGCATGGAGACGCCTCCCACGCGGCACCCTAAACCGGGAAGCGAGCCAAGTCAATCTCGCCACCGCTGTGTGACGCCGGGAGCTTCAGCCCGGAAATGGGGACGGGACAGGTCGTCGAGAAGGGTCCAGATGCGAGGCGGCGCCCCGCCGTTCGAGTTGAGCGGCTGCCGCGAGACGAGCGCTGAGTTGATCCGCAGGTGAGGCGTACTCCCTGTACGTTGAACCTGCGGCCGAGGGCGCCAACGAAGCAGATGGGCCCTTATCGGCGGCCTGTCAGGCGCGCGGGCCCGGATCCAGCCCCTGCCGGCGCAGCTCCCGCTGCAGGGCCGGTACAGAGAGGCGCCGCGGCGCCACGCCGTCTCGAGCGGCCAGGGCCGCGGCGACGCCGGCACACTGGCCCGTCATCACACAGCAGTACATGCCCCGCGTCCACATGTCCGCCTCGTGGGTCTGGGAGATGATGCGGCCCGCCGCCACGAGCCCCTCGACCTCCAGCGGAACGAGACACCCGTAGGGGATCTCGAAGCTCTGGAGTCCCGTGGTCATGGTCCGGTAGGTCGGGTCCGATGGAGCACCCTCGGCTCCGTCGGGACTGTGCCAGTTCCGTCCCTCACCGTGGTGCCGCCACGCCTTCACCACGGTGTCGTGGTAGGCGCGACCGGCGAGGATGTCCTCCTCGGTGAGCAGGTGCTCGCCTCGGATCCGGCGCGTTTCGCGGACACCGATCGCGGAGCTGGCGTCGATGCGGAAGGCCCGCTCGCAGCCGGGCACCTTCAGGACGAGGAACCGGAGCAGTTGGTCCATCTGGCGCCGACCCTCGATGGACCCCTCGGTCAGGTCCGAGGCGCTCGTGCCGTCGCGGCCGTAGACGCGCGTCGTGTTCACGAAGAGCGTGCCGCGATCCGGGAACACGCCTTCGAACCGGATATAGTGACAATCCTTGTCGAGCTCGCCGCGGGCCCGGGCTTCGGCCACGAGATCGAAGAACCCGGAGATCCGGACCAGGCCCCGATCGAGGTCGAGGATCTGGAAGTTGGGGTCCGCGGTGAACTGCTCGGGATGCGTCCGCGCGTACTCGACGACACGCCGGATATCGACGTTACCGAGCCGGAAGAGGATGGTGAGCGGCCGCATCTTGCCGTCCTTCTCCCGGCCCTTCACGCACGGCACTCCCGCCGCCGCCGCGACGTCGGCATCGCCGCTGCAGTCCACGGTCACCCGGGCCGCGAGCGCCTGGCGTCCCGACTTGTTCTCTACGACGACCCCGTGGAGGGTGTCCCCGTCGCGGAGAGGCGCGGCCATCCACGTGTAGTACAGCAGCTCCACGCCGGCCTCCAGGCAGGCGCCCTCCGCGACGTCCTTGAACGTCTCCGGATCATACGGGATCGTCGGCCCGCCGTCGATGGCGCCCCCGCGCTCGAGGAGACCCTCGAAGAGCTCCCGGGAGATACCACCGAGACAGCGGGAGGGAACATTCCAGGTCGTCATCATCACGGCTGTCGCGACCCCGCCCAGGAACCCGTTCCGCTCGACGAGGAGGGTCCGGGCGCCGGCGCGCGACGCGCCGACGGCGGCGCCGATCCCGGCCGCGCCGCCTCCCACCACGAGCACGTCCACGTCCCGAACCACGGGAATGCGCCTGGCCGGCTCCTCGATCCATCGCTCCATTGAGTTCTCCTTGTGTCAGTCAGCCACGTGGGATTCGCTCTCGTAGAGATGACAGGCGACGTCTCGCCGGCCGGCTTCACGCAGCCGCGGTTCCTCGATCGCACAGCGCGGCTCGGCCTGGGGGCAACGCGGGTGGAAGCGACAGCCGGACGGCGGGCGGAGTGGGCTTGGGACCTCGCCCGGGAGGATGATCTCCTCGATCCTTTCGTCCGGATGGGAGGGCAGCGCCGCGGAGAAGAGTGCGCGCGTGTAGGGGTGCAAGGGGTGGAGGCTCACCGCGGAGGTCTCGCCCATCTCGACGATCCGCCCGAGGTACATGACCGCGATGGCGTGGCTCAGGTGGGAGACGGCGGCAAGGTCGTGGGCGATGAAGAGGTAGGACACTCCGAGCCTATCTTGCAAACCGACCAGGAGGTTCAGGATCTGGGCC
>JACORX010000121.1 GCA_016179165.1 Candidatus Rokuibacteriota bacterium
GGCAGTGGCCGTGCCCCCGATGGGTGCTCGTGATGAAGTCGTCGCGGTGGAGGGCCTCGCAGACGCCGACGGCCACGGCCTCCTCCCCGACGTAGAGGTGGGCCAGGCCCGGCATCTTCGCGCCCTTGTACAGCTCGTTCACCTGCTCCTCGAAGGCGCGGATCTTCGCCATCTGGCGGTACATGTGGAGGTGCTGCTCCAGCTCCATCCGCGGCTCGCGCGCATGCGTCGTCATTGACATTCCCCTTGCGTCATCGGGTTTTCAGTTGTCACCGCTCTCCCTTGGCGGCAGCGAGCGTAGCACAAGCAGGGGCCGCACCGCAGGGCAGGTGTATCCGTTCCCGCGCATTGGCGGGCCGGCGCCCGGTCGCCGCGCTAAGTCCTTGCGGTTCCCAGTCTCGTCGATGACCCCTCGGGTGGGGCATCGTTGCGCCATCACGAGGGGTCGCAACGATGAAGGGCGCGATCCGCTCCCGATCTCCGTTGCGACCGTTGCGTTCTGGGCGTTTCGCGACAGAAAGCAGCTGCGCTCGAGCACCTACCTCACTGGATGGTCACGGGGATGTTCACGCTGCTGAATTCGCCCGCGCCGTTGGACTGGAACTTGATGGTATAGCCCCCAGTGGGGACTTGGTTGGTCAAGATGAGGATACCCTTCGCAGTGGTCGTGTTCCCCTGGCAGAGTTGGGACTGGGACGGAATCGGCCCAATCAAGATCGCGCCGGCGCTGGGAGCACTGAGCCAGTCCTGCTTGAAGAAGACCGTCGTGCACAGCACATTCCCGCACAACGTCGTCCCGAATACGATGGTGTACTGGATTTGGACGATCTTGAAGGCGTTCGGCTTCGTCACAACGATCGGGTTCGGTATCGCCGAGGGGATGAGGCAGCCGTGACTGTTCGGGTCAATCCCCCCCCGGAGTTCACTGAGATTCGCCCCGTGCTCTCCCGTGATGTCAACCCGGCCCTTCAGCCACTCCTGCAGCTGGTCGAAGGAGTCGAAGTCGATCTCCTCCACTACTTCGGCGGTACTTCCGGGCGACGCCTGTCTGGCGCCGGCCTTGCCGGAATCAGCCCAGCTGCCTCCGGCAGCAACGAGGGAGAGCAGCAGGAACGTGACGAGGCACTTCAACACCTGTGGCGACAGTCGTCCCATCTTGGATCTCCTTTCGAGTGCCACCCGGTCCGTCGTGTAGTCGTGCGGCGCGTATAGCATCCCGACCGGCGGATGTCAACGACCGTCTCGTCGACCGCCTCGTCGTCGTGCGCCCGACGGGCATTTCCCTGGTTGACGGCTTGGCGAAAACTGTCGTATACGACGGTCTCCGGGTGTTGCGCATCGCGACGATCGTCTCAGGAGGCCCGGCCAACTCGCTGCAGGTCGAGTTCGGCGCCCCTCGGCCGATCCGATCGCCCCCGTGGCGGAATGACGGGGAGGGCAGAGTGTACGACCCAAAGGTGATCGCCGACATCGACATGAAGGGGACAGAAGCGCGCGGGGGGGCAGGTCCACTCGCGGGGGTGCGGGTGCTCGACCTGACCCGCTACCTAGCGGGGCCCTACGGCACCCAGCTGCTCGCCTACATGGGCGCCGAGGTCATCAAGGTCGAGACGCCGGGCCGGGGCGACCCGATGCGCGCGCTGTCGCTCTACACCCAGGACGGGCTGTCCGCCCACTTCGTGAGCGGCAACGCGTGCAAGAAGAGCGTCTGCCTGAACCTGCGCGACCCTCGGGGGCGCCAAGTGTTCCTCGAGATGGTCGCGCGGGCCGACGCCGTCGTCGAGAACTTCCGGCCGGGGGTGCTCGGATCGCTCGGCCTCGATTTCCCCGCGCTCCAGGCGGCGAACCCGCGCATCGTGCTCGGCTCCGTCTCCGGCTTCGGGCAGACGGGGCCGTGGCGCGACTGGACGGCCTTCGACCTCGTCGCCCAGGCCGCCGGTGGCGCGATGAGCCTCACCGGCGAGCCGGGCCGGCCACCCGTCAAGATGGGCATCCCCATCGGCGACCTCGCCGCCGGCGCCTTCGGCGCCCTGGGTGTCCTCGCCGCGCTCTTCCGCGCCCGGGAGACGGGCCGCGGCGAGGCCGTGGACATCAGCATGATGGACGTGCAGCTCTCGCTCCTCAACTACCACGCCCACTACTACTGGGCCTCGGGGCAGTCGCCGGAGCCCGAGGGCTCGGGGCATCCGAATGTCGTCCCCTACCGGATCTTCGTGACGCCCACGGGATACCTCGCGCTGGCCGTCTATGGCGACCACTTCTGGCCGGGCTTCTGCCGCGCACTCGAACTGGACGATCTGGCCGAGGACCCGAGGTTCGCCACCAACGACGCGCGCTGCCTCCACAGGGAGGCGCTGGAGCCGCTCATCGAGGCGCGGCTCGCCTCGCGGCCCAAGGAGGAGTGGATGGCGCGGCTCGGACGCGAGGGCGTCCCCGCCGCGCCCGTCCACCGCGTGGGCGAGGCGCTGGAGTCGCCCCAAACAGAAGCCCGCCAAATGGTGAGGACGGTCAAGGGACCGAGCGGCGCCGAGGTGAAGGTTCTCGGCAGCCCGATCAAGTTCGGGGGCGGGGAGGCGCCCCTGACGGCGCCGCCCGCGCTCGACCAGGACACCGACGACGTCCTGCGCGGGCTTCTGGGATACGACGACGACCGCATTCGGCAGTTGCGGCGCGAGGGAGTCATCTGATGCGTGGAGACAATCTGACAAGGAGGAGACCATGGCGCTGACGCTCACCAGCAACAGCTTCAAGGACGGAGACTATCTCGCGCAGGCGTACATCCTGTCGGCGGACTACGGGTTCGGCTGCGGCGGCGGCAACACGTCGCCCCACTTCCGGTGGGACGGCGCCCCGGCCGGGACCAAGAGCTTCGCGCTCACGTGCTTCGATCCCGACGCCCCGACGGGGAGCGGTTTCTGGCACTGGGTCGTGGTGAACATCCCACCCGGCGTGACGGAGCTGCCGCTCGACGCCGGGAATCCCGCCGGCGGCACGCTGCCGGCGGGCGCGTTGCAAGTGAGGACCGATTTCGGCAAGCCCGGCTACGGCGGCCCGTGCCCGCCCGCGGGCGACCATCCGCACCGATACCTCTTCACCCTCCACGCCGTGTCCATGGACACGCTGCCGGTGACGGCGGACACCGCGGCGGCGGTCGTGGGCTTCTATCTGAACTTCAACACGCTGGCGAAGGCGTCGCTGATGGGCCTCTACAAGCGTGCGTGACGCAGGGCGCTGTTCCGGAGTGGACGTAGCCGGGCAATCACGCTGTCACGACGGGGGGGATCTTGTCCGCCCACGGCGCTGCGGCTTCGAAGGCGGCCGCCGCGCGCAGCACCATCGCTTCCTGGCGACGCCGTCCCACGATCTGGAGCCCCACCGGCAGGCCGCTCCTGGTGAATCCGCACGGCACCGAGATGACGGGCAGGCCGGTGACGGTGATGCCGTAGGTCAGGAAGAACCACTGCGTGTAGTTGGCGAGCGGCTTGCCGTTGATCTCCGTCGGGTAGGGCTGCTCCACGGGGAAGGGCGGCACGGCCACCGTCGGCAGGATGAGCAGCTCGCGCGTTTCCATGAAGGCCCGCACGCGGTGCCAGAGGGTGGTCCGGAGGACCTCGGCCCGGCCGATCTCCTCGGGCGAGAGCGTGAGGCCCTGCTCGACGTTCCAGACGAGCCCCTTCTGCATCTGTTCCTTCCACTGGGGCAGCTTGTCGGCGTGGTTGGCGACCATGGCGAGCCCGCGCGTGCCGAGCACGATGTCGTTGACCTCGCCGAAATCGCAGCAGGCCGACTCGACCTTGGCGCCGAGTGAGCGAAAGACGCGCGTCGCCGCTTCGGCCACCTGCGCGACCTCCGCGTCTACCGGGATGAGGCCGTTGAGATCGGGAGTCCACGCGACGCGCCAGCCTTTGATAGATGGCGACTTGACGGCGCGGGGGAAGGCGGCCGCGTCCACGCCGTAGGAGATGGGCGAGCGGTCGTCGGGCCCCGCCACCACGGAGAGCATCAGCGCGGTATCGGCCACCGTGCGCGCCATGGGTCCGGTGACGCCGATCGAGTCCCAGCCGAGCGCTTTCGGATAGTAAGGCACGAGCCCGGGGCTGGTCCGGAGGCCGACCACGCCGCAGAAAGCCGCCGGCGTGCGCAGCGAGCCGCCGGTGTCCGAGCCCTGGGCGATGGGGCCCATGCCCGTGGCCAGCGCCACGCCGGCGCCGCCGCTCGAGCCGCCGCAGGTGAGCGCGGGGTTCCACGGGTTGCGCGTGGGGCCGAAGACCGCGTTGAAGGTGTTGCCGCCCGCGCCGAACTCTGGGGTATTCGTCTTGCCGAGGATGATGGCGCCCGCCGCCTTGAGCCGCTCGACGATGAGCGAGTCCTCGGTGGGCACGTGGTGCTCGAAGATCTTGGAGCCCCAGGTCGTCCGGATGCCCTTGGTCTGCGTCAGGTCCTTGAGCGTCACCGGCACGCCGTGGAGCGGCCCGAGCTTCCCGCCCTTCTTCTTGAGCTTCGCCGTCGCCGCCTTCGCCTCCTTGAGCGCGGATTCCCGCGCGAGGGTCACGATGGCGTTGAGCCCGGGGTTGACGGCGTCCACGCGCGCGAGGACCGCCTGCATCACCTCGAGCGGCGAGGTCTTGCGGGCTCTGTAGAGGCGCTGGAGTAGGGTGGCGGGAGTGAAACAGAGATCGCGGTTGGGCACGGGGAGCCCTCCTCTGCGGGGCGAGGTCTAGAGGACCTTGCGCGGGTCGAGGGCATCGCGCAGGCCGTCGCCCAGGTAGTTGATGCTGAGCACGGTGAGGAAGATCGCGGTGCCTGGGAAGATCGCCCAGTGCGGGGCGAAGTCGAGGTTGTCCTTGGCGTCGAAGAGGATACGCCCCCAGGTCGGGATGTCGGGCGGGAACCCGAGGCCCAGGAAGGACAGCGTGGACTCGGCCAGGATGGCCGCGGCCACGTCGAGCGAGCCCGCGACGATCACGGGGCCGAGGGCGTTGGGCAGGATGTGACGGACCATCTGGCGGAGCGGCCGGGCGCCCAGGCTGCGCGCGGCCTCGACGAACTCCTTCTCGCGCAGCGACAGGAACTGGGCCCGGACGAGCCGCGCAACCGGCATCCAGCGCAGCCCCCCGATGACGGCAACGATCAGGATGAACACCCCTGCCTCGGGCCCGAGCGCTTTCCTCAGCGCGTCGCGGAAGAGGTAGACGATAAGCAGCAGGAGGGGCAGCACAGGGAGCGCCAGGAAGAGATCGGTGACGCGCATGAGCGCGTTGTCCACCACGCCGCCCGTCTGGCCCGAGACGGCGCCGACGGCCGTGCCGACTGTAACCGCGATGAGCATCGCCGCTATCCCCACGGCGAGCGAGATCCTCCCGCCGTAGAGCATGCGCGCCAGCACGTCCTGCCCCAGGTCGTCCGTGCCCATCGGGTGCGCCCACGAGGGCGTCTTGAGCTTGGCCTTGAAGTCGATCTCGTTGATGGGTACGCGGTAGATGAAGGGTCCCACGAGCACCGCCAGTACCATGATGCC
>JACORX010000045.1 GCA_016179165.1 Candidatus Rokuibacteriota bacterium
GCGCGGGGCCGTCGTCGTCTCCGACCGCTACGCAGACGCGACCCTCGCATACCAGGGATTCGGCGGCGGCATGGAGCTCGAGACCATCCGGGATCTCAACGCGCTCGCCACGGGCGGCGTCATGCCGGACCTGACCATTCTCCTCGACCTCGATCCCACGGAAGGCATCAGGCGGATCAGCAACCGTCCGCTCGACGCCTTCGAGAAGATGGACATGGGCTTCCACCGCCGCGTGCGCGAGGGGTATCTGGAGATCGCGCGTGCCGAGAAGTACCGCGTCGTCGTGCTCAGCGCCGCGCAGCCCGAGGACGCGCTCCACACCGCGGTTGTCCGAGCGGTCGAAGGATTGCTGCTGAAGCAGGAGGCGGGCCGTGGTGCTTGACGCGCCCAACGCACTTGACGTGCCCAACGCACTTGACGTGATAGTCGGCCAGGCCGAGGCGGTGGAGATCCTCCGCCGCACCGTCGAGGGAGACCGCGTCGCGCACGCCTGGGCCTTCATCGGCCCGCACGGCGCCGGGCGCAGGACGACGGCGCTGGCCTTCGCCAAGGCGCTGGTGGCGCCATCGGGCGGCGCCGCGGCTGGGAGGGTGGACCGCGGTCTCCACCCCGACGTCCACCTCCTCGGCCCCACGCCGCCTCCGAGCAACCCCAAGGGCACGCCCGCCATCCGCGTCGAGAACATCCGCGAGCTGGAGCGGCTGGCGTCGCTCAAGCCTGCCGAGGCGCCGTGGAAAGTCTTCATCGTGGACGAGGCGGAGACCATGACGGGCGCAGCGCCCCAGGCCTTCCTGAAGACTCTTGAGGAGCCGCCGGCGCGGACCGTGATCATCCTGGTCCTGAGCCAGGCCCGCGCGCTGCCGGCCACGGTGCTCTCGCGCTGCCAGATCGTCCGCTTCCGTCCCCGCGCCGCCGAGGGCACTGTCGCGCTTCTTCCCGGCGGCGCCGGCGAGGACAGGGAGCGCGCGCTCGGGTGGCTCGCTCAGGCGCAGACGCGCGGCGTCGAGGCCGTCCTCCAGATCGGCGAGGCCGTCGGCCGCGACCGCGAAACGGCGCTGGCCGTGGTCGAGACCTGCTGGCTGTGGTACCGCGATCTTCTGTGCTCCCAGGGCGGCGCCGATTCCCGCCTCGCGGTGTTTGCTGGTAAAGCGGACGGCTCGGGGCGCTCGCTGGACGAAGTCGTGGCGGGTCTTTCCGCCTGCCGTGAAGCGTGGCAGGCCATCCAAGGAAGCGTCTCACCTCGGCTCACGGTCGAGGTGCTGCTGAGCCGCCTGACGAAGGCGGCATAAAGGCGGTCATGAGCGAGACCACTGACACTCTGGCGGCGGTGGAGCCCGAGGCGGAGATGCCGTATCTCATCGGCGTGCGGCTGCGCGTTCCGCTCCAGGCCGAGGACCACCTGACGGATCAAGAGGACCTGGCTGTCGGCGAATTCGTCGTCGTGGAGACGGGCCAGGGCACCGCCGTGGGGGAGATCAGACGGCCCAAGCGCCCGCTGCCTGAGTTCAAGCGGGGCCGGCTCTACCGGCAGGTGGTGCGCAGCGCGACGGAGGCGGAGGTGGCCGAGTGGCGCGAGCGTCACGCGCGCGAGCTCCGGCACGCCGAGACGTGCCGCAGGCGCGCCCGGGGGCGGGGACTCAGGCTCAAGGTGGTAGACGTCGAGATCGATCCGAGGCAGCGCCGCGTCACCGTCCTCTTCAACGCCGAGGAACGCGTGGACTTCCGGGACCTCGTGCGCGACCTCGCCCACGAGTTCCACGCGCGCATCGAGATGCGGCAGATCGGCGCGCGCGACACGACCAAGCTCATGGACGGTATCGGGCCCTGCGGCCGGCAGCTCTGCTGCACGTCGTATCTCAAGAAGTTCGACCCGATCTCGGTCAAGATGGCGAAGACCCAGGACATGCCCCTCACGGACAGCCGGCTCCTCGGCAACTGCGGCCGGCTCAAATGCTGCTTGCTCTACGAGTTCTCCACCTACGACCAGCTGCGCAAGCACCTGCCCAAGGTCGGCTCGGCCTGCCAGGCCGACTGCGGCACGCAGGGGTGCATGACGGGCAAGGTGCGCTCCCTGCGCGTGCTCAAGCAGACCGTGGTGGTGGGCTTCCAGGATGGCACCGAGGCCGAGGTTCCGCTCGAGGCCCTGACCTGGGAAGGCCGCCCGCACATCCAGCCGCTCTGAGAGGTCACCCATGATCATTCGACTCGCCACGCGATGTTGATGGCCGACGGCACCTTCTACCTGACCACGCCGATCTACTACGTCAACGCGCGGCCGCACCTCGGGCATGCGTGCACGACCATCATGGCCGACGCGATGTGCCGCTACCGGCGTCTGGCGGGAGACCGCGTGTACCTCCTCACGGGCACGGACGAGCACGGGGACAGGATCGCCCAGGTCGCGGCCGCCGCGGGCGTGACGCCGCAGGCATACGCCGACGAGATCTCCGGCGCCTTCCGCGAGACCTGGCGTCAGCTCGGGATCACCAACGACGACTTCATCCGGACGACGGAGCCCCGACACACGAAAATCGTGCGCCAGGTCCTCCAGACGCTCTATGACGCCGGCGAGATCTATTTTGGCGAGTATGGCGGGTGGTACTGCTA
>JACORX010000133.1 GCA_016179165.1 Candidatus Rokuibacteriota bacterium
CGTGATGACGGGGACGCGCGCGCTCGCCTTCCGCGAGCTGGTGCGCGAGGTGCCCATCGCCTCGCACGTGCGGGACCTCGCGGCGCTCATCGTCCTGGCGAGCCACCCGCAGTGGGAGCGCGCGCCGGAGCAGACCCGGCGCTTCGTCCGCTACGGCGCGAGCCCGCGGGGAGCCCAGGCCCTCGTCCTGGGCGCCAAGGTGCGCGCGCTGAGCGAAGGGCGCTACAACGTCAGCGTCGAGGACCTGCGCGCGATGGCGCTGCCGGCCCTGCGTCACCGGATCATCCTCAACTTCGAGGGCGAGGCCGAGGGCGTGGACGTGGACCGGCTCATCGCACATATCATCGAGGCGGCCGAGAACCTGAGCGCGACCGAGAAAGAGGTCTTTCTCCGCTAGCTGCCAGCGAGGAGGGCGTATGCCCGACCTGACGATTCTGAAGGTCGCGGTCGCCGATGTCTCGAGGCAGATCCGCGTGCGGCGCGCCGAGTTCTACGGGCTCCGCGGCCTGTTCGGCGGAGCCTTGGTTGCCTTGCTGCCGCTCGTCCTGCGGGACTCCCTCGGCTGGTCAGGTTTCGTGTGGGCGGGGGGATGTCTCGCCGTCGGCGCACTTGCGGGCGCGGTCACCGGGTTCCTCATGCCCCTCCCGGCGGGCGAGGCGGCGCGCCTGGCCGACCGCGGCTACGGGCTCCAGGACCGCATCGCCACGGCGATCGAGTGGGCAGATCGCCCCGACCGCACCCCGCTCGTTGACGCCCTCGTGGCCGACGCCGTGGTGCGGGTGCGGGCTTTGGAAGGCCGCCGCGTCATCCCACGCCGCATCCCGCGCGAGGCGCGCTTCGTCCTGGTCCCGCTGGCTCTCGGTATCGCGCTGGCGCTGGCGCCGGCCATCCCGCTTCCACAGGGCGCCCTGCCCAGTCTCTCGGGCGCGCGCCAGGACGACGAAGAAAAGCAGCAGGAGCGCGCCGGCAGCCTCGAAAGCCAGGAGCGTCCCCGCGCCGCCAAACGCGAAGACGCCCGCCGCGCGGAGGTCCAGGAGAGGGCGTTCGGTCCGCGCGCGGGGGCCGGCGGCGCCACCCAGCCCGGCGACATCTCGGCCGTCTTCAAGGACACCTCGCTCGCGGGGCAGACGCCCGACTTCAACGCCTTCCTGAAGAAGGGCGACGAGCGCATCCGCATGCTCGAGCAGATCGACCGGCTGCCCGACCTCCAGCGCGACTTCACCCAGAGCCAGCAGCGCATGGTCTTCCAAAGGGCCAAATCGCTCCGTGGAGGCCTCAAGGGCGACCAGTTTTCACCGGACAAGCTGCGCGAGCTCCTGCGCGAGATGGAGCGTCTCGGCCGCAAGGGCGACCCGAGCTACCAGGGCGACCTCAACGAGGGCATGGACGCGCTCGAGGGGGGGCAGAGCGACCGCGCCATGGAGGCCATGGAGCGGGCGCTCAACAAGCTCCGCGCGATGGAGGAAAAGGGGCGAGACGGCAAGAGCCTCCGCGGCGGCCGCGAGGACGAGCGGCGAGGCAGTCGCCGCGGCGAGCGCGGCCCGGGCGGCGCGTCCGGAGACGAGGGGGACTGGCCCGAAGGCGAGGGGTCGCTGCCCGGCAAGGGCAAGAGCGCCAATCGCAAGGGCGACCCGAGCCAGCGCCTCAACAGCAATCCCTTCGACGTGGGCGTCGAGGGCGAGGCACGGTCGGGCCGCAAGGACGGGATGGACACGAACCTCGTGGGGCGCGGAGGGAACGTGCCCTCCCGGCTTCAGTACATGGGCGTGCTCGGCCAGTACCGCAAGCAGATGGAGGAAGACATCGTCCGGGAGCAGGTCCCGCGCGACTACCACGGGCAGGTGAAGGACTACTTCAAGGCGCTCGACGAAAAATAGAGCGTGGCCACCGCGACCCGGGGGCAGGACCTTCTCTCGTCAGAGTTCCTGACGCAGCTCGACCGGCTGGCGCTCGTCTCGCGCCGCGCCTTCCGCGGCCGGGCGCGCGGCGAGCGCAAGAGCCAGCGCAAGGGCATGAGCGTCGAGTTCTCCGACTACCGGCAGTACGGCGTCGGCGACGACCTGCGCTACGTCGACTGGAATATCTACGGGCGCCTGGACCGCCTCTACCTCAAGCTCTTCGTCGACGAGGAGGACCTGTGCCTCCACCTCCTCCTCGACGGCTCGAACTCCATGAGCTTCGGCGAGCCGTCCAAGCTCCGCTACGCCGCCCGGCTCGCGGCGGCTCTTGGCTTCGTGGGCCTCGTCAACCTCGAGCGGGTGGGCGTCGCGGTCGTGCGCGACCGCATGGCCGAGGGCTGGAGCCCCACGCGCGGCCGCGGACAATTCCTGTCGCTTCTCGACTTCGCCGGGAAGCTCCGTGCGGGCGGCCCGACCGGGCTCAGCGAGGGTCTGGTCGCCTACGCGCTTCGCTCGCGCGATGCGGGCGTGGCCGTGCTGATTTCCGATCTGCTGGATCCGGCGGGCTACGAGCGCGGGCTCAAGGCGCTGCTCGAGCGCCGCTTTGACGTCCACGTGATTCACGTCCTGGCGCCCGAGGAGGTGTTTCCGATCCTCGCGGGCGACCTGCGGTTGACGGATGCCGAGACGGGCGAGGTGCGCGACCTGACCATGGACGGCGAGGCGATGGGCGACTACCGCCAGAGGCTCGGAGAGTTCCTTGCGCGCGCCGAGAGCTTCTGCCGCGCGAATGAAATCGCCTACCATCGCGTCACGACCGACACGCCGGTGGAGGAGATGGTCCTGCGCCAGCTCAAGGGGCTCCTACTCGCATGAGCTTCCTCTCGCCTCTCGCGCTCCTCGTCGGGACACTGTCAGTCCCGCTCCTGCTTCTGTACTTCCTGAAGGTCCGGCGCCGCCAGGCGACCGTGTCGAGCCTGCTCCTCTGGAACCCGGCGCTGCGCGATCGCGAGGCCTCGACCTTCTTCCAGCGGCTGCAGCGCGACCCGCTGCTCATCTTGCAGCTGCTGGCGCTGCTCGCCCTCGCCCTGGCTTTGGCGCGCCCCGCGGTGACCGTGATGGGCCACGGCGCCAAGCGCATCGTCGTCGTCCTCGACACGTCCGCCTCGATGAAGGCGACGGATGTATCGCCGTCACGCTTCGTCCTCGCCCAGCGCAAGGCCCTCGATCTCGTCAACGGGTTGGGCGCGGGCGCCGAGGTCATGGTCATCGAGGCGGGCGTCCAGCCGCGCGTCCTGGTGCCCTTCAGCCACGACCGGGAGCAATTGCTGGCCGCCCTCCGGAACGCGTACGCGCGGGATCTGCCCAACAGGCTCGGCGAGTCCGTCCGTACCGCGCGCGCCCTGGTCGGGCAGGACGCGCGGGCCGAGATCCACGTGTTCACCGACGGTGCCCATCCGGCCGCGCTCCGCGGCCAGGCCGAGGACGTCCGCGTGCGGTGGGTCGGCGTGGGCCAGCGGGGGCGCAACGTCGCCATCACCAGCCTTGCTGTGCGCCGGAACTACATGGGCGCCTTCGACTCGCAGGCCTTCGTGTCGTTCGCCAACTTCTCGGACCGGGCCGAGAGCTTCGGCTTCTCGTTGACGATCGACGGCGAAATGGTGGCGGAGAAGACGCTGACGCTCGACCCGCAGGTGCGGCGCGCCGTCGTGCTGCCCTTTTCCCACGCGGGGGGCGGGGTCCTGCGTGCGCGGCTCAACGTCTCCGACGATCTTTCGGCCGACGATGCCGCCTACGCAATCATCGCGCCGGCGCGCACGATCCGGGTGCTCCTGGTCAGCCCGGGCAACCTCTTTCTCGAGAAGGAGCTGTCGACCGACCCGCAGGTGAAGCTCGAGGTGCGCACGCCCGACGCGTACCAGGGCGGCATGGACGGTTTCGACGTCGTCGTGCTCGACAGTGTCAGCCCCCCGCGGATCGGCAGCGGGCGCTTCGTGCTCGTCAACACGTCCCCGCCCGACGTGCCGCTGGAAGTCCTGGGCCGGCTCGAGTCGCCGGTGATCATGGACTGGGACCGGAGCCACCCGATCATGCGCCAGGTGGACTTCGCCAAAGTCGCCATCGAGGACGCGCTGCGCGTGCGGCCGTTGGCGGCCGGCAAGACCCTGGTGGAAGCGGTGGGCGGCCCGATCGTCTATCTCCTCGAGGAGCCGAATCGCAAGGCCGTCTTCTTCGGTTTCGATCTCTTCCGCTCCGACCTGCCGCTGCGCGTCGCCTTCCCGGTGATGATGTCCAGGGCGCTCCGGTGGCTGCACCCGGCCGACCTCGACCAGGCCAGCCTCTCGCTCCAGACCGGCCAGCCGATCCTGCTGCTCGTCGAGCACGGCGTCACCACCGCCACGGTCAGGACGCCGTCGGGCCGGAGCGTGCGCGCCCAGGTCGCCCGCGGCGCGATCAGTTTCACGGAGACGGACGAGGTCGGTGTCTACACGGTGGCGACCTCGCGCGGCGAAACCAAGGTCGCCGTCAACCTCTTCACCCCCGACGAGTCAGAGCTCCATCCCAAGCCGCTGCCGAGCTATGTGGAGGGCGCACGGCCCGATACGGCGCCCGTGCCGCTCGTGCGCGAGCTCTGGCAGTTCGCCGCCGCGCTGGTGGTCCTCCTGCTGGCGATCGAGGGATTCCTCTACTGGCGCCGGCAGACGGCGGGCCGGCTCGGCGTGCCCCACAACGTCGGCGATCGATGGGCGCTGGGGGTGCGCTGCGTAGTGGTCGTCTTCGTGCTGCTGGCGTTGGTGAGGCCGGCCGTGCCGCGCTGGGTGGACCGACTGAACGTCGTCTTTCTCCTGGACGTCTCGGACAGCGTGAGTCTGGCGGCCCGCGAGAGCGCGTTCCGCTTCGCCGCGCAGTCGGCCGGCGGCGCGCGGCCGGGGGACCAGGCGGGCGTCATTGTCTTCGGCGAGGAGGCGGTGGTTGCCCAGCCGCTCAGGCTGGGCGGCAAGATCGACCGGCCGCAGGTGCAGGTCGGCGGGCGCGGCACCAATCTGGCGCAGGCGCTCCAGCTGGCGCTCGCCACGACGCCTCCGGGTCACGCGAACCGCTTCGTGCTTCTCTCCGACGGCCGCCCGAACGCCGGCAACGCGCTCGCGGTGGCGCAGGCCGCGAAGGACGCGGGCGCCGACATCTGGTACGTGCCCGCCCCGCTGACGTTCAGGCAGGAGGTGGTGGTCGAGTCCATGCTGCTGCCCCGCGAGGTCAAGTTCGGCGAGCCGTTCCAGGCCAAGGTCGTCGCCTGGAGCCAGGCCGAGACGCAGGGGCGTCTGTCCATGTTCCGAAACGGCGAGTTCCTGGGCTCGCAGGTCGTCAAGCTCAACGCCGGCAAGAACGTCTTCGCCTACCGCCAGTCGCTCGAGCAAAGCGGGATCCATGTCTACCAGGCCGCGCTCGATGTCGAGGGCGACATCATTGATGAAAACAACCGTTCAGTCGGCACGGTGGTCGTGCGCGGCCGACCCCAAGTTCTGCTCGTGGAGAAGGACAAGAGCCAGGCCCAAGCCCTGACCGCCGCGCTCCGCGCCCAGCACGTCGACGTGGAGCTGGTCGAGACCGAGCGCATCCCCAAGGACGCCGCAGGGCTCCAGAAGTACGACGGTGTCATCCTCTCCAACGTCTCCTCCCTCAAGATGACGAAGAAGCAGATGGAAGGCATCCGCGACTACGTCCGCGAGCAAGGCGGCGGGCTCATCATGCTGGGCGGCGAGGAGAGCTTCGGGCTGGGCGGGTACTACCGCACGCCCATCGAAGAGGCGCTGCCGGTGACGATGGAGGTCAAGCAGAAGGTCGAGATCCCGAGCCTGGCCGTTGTGCTCTCGATCGACCGCTCAGGCTCCATGGCCATGAC
>JACORX010000127.1 GCA_016179165.1 Candidatus Rokuibacteriota bacterium
GGACATCCTGCTCGCCACGGCCACGGCGGGCCTCGGGATCTTCTGTCTCGCCGCCGCGCTCCAGGGCTGGCTCCTGCGCGCGGCGACATGGCCCGAGCGCGCGCTCCTCGGCGCCGCCGCGGTCGCCATGATCAGCCCGGGGCTCTACACCGACCTCGCCGGCGTGGGGCTCCTCGGCGTCGTCCTCGCGTTGCAGTCGGCGCGCGGCCGACGGGAGGCGGTGGGTGCTGCGGTCACTCCTTCGCTGGACTAGCCTGGTCGCGAGCGGGGCCGTCCTCGCGGTCCTCGGAGCGCGACGGGTCCACCTCGGGAACTTCTCGCTGTTCCTCGCCGTGGTCGTCGTCCTGGCGCTGGCCGTCGTCGTCGTGTTCCTCCTGACCCGGAGCGACGAGGTCGCGTGAACGGGCCGCGGAGCTCGAACGGGTCACCGAGCTCGAAGGCAGATTGACGACGCAGGGACACGTCGCGCGGCAATCCGGCCCGGCCGTCGATCGAGACACGCTCGAATCGCTGGCGACGGATCTCGCCAGGGTCTGGGAGGCGCCGAGCGGCGATATGCGACTCGAGCAGCGGATCGCGCGCCTGCTGATCTACGAGATCATCGCCAATACCGATGATGACGCGCGCGCGATCGTCCTGGTGCTCCACTGGGCGGGAGGCCGACACTCCGAGGTGCGGATGCCGCAACCGAAGGTGGGCGATCACCGCCACCGAACTGGTCCGAACGCAGAGGGCGTCGTGCGGCGTATGGCGGGCGCCCGGCCGGATCACGAAATCGCCGTCAGCCTCAACCGGCTTCGCCTGCGCACGGGAGCCGGCAACACGTGGACGGCTTCGCGCGTCAAGTCGCTCCGACAACGGCAGCGCCTCGTCGACTACGACGAGACCCGCGCGACGCCCCTGCTCACGCTGAACCAAGCGGCCGACCGGCTCGGCGACGACGCCACCATCCTGCGCTTCACCGGCACGTCCTATCGCCAGCCGCGCCAGGAGTGTATCGTAGTGGTCGGCGAAGAGGAGGCGGCAATGGCCCTCATGAGCGTGCATGTCACGCGGCGCGAGCCCGTGCTCCGCGGCCGGCCCGTCGGGCCGGCCGGCGGCTACGAGAAGATCGACGGCACCCTGTGCCTCGGCGTCGATCCCACGCGTCCGCTCCACGCGCAGATCACCGACCTCGACCGCGCGCCCCGGAACGGCGCGGGGCTCGTGGAGTGCGCGGCGGACTTCTACCTGCTGCGGCCGCGCGACGGCGCGCGCGGTAACGGCGCGCTTCTGCTCGACGTCCCCAACCGCGGCCGCAAGCTGGCCCTCGCGATGTTCAACAGCACGCTCCGGGCCGCCGATCCTGCGACGGAGGAGGACTTCGGCAACGGCTTCCTCATGCGCCACGGCTACACGGTCGCCTGGGTGGGCTGGCAGCCGGATGTCCCGCGCGTGGACGGGCTCATGGCCCTCGACGCGCCCGTCGCCCGCGGGGTCACCGGCCTCGTGCGCTGCGAGTTTCGCCCGAATCTCCCGGCCCGGCAGCTCCCGCTCGCCGACCGGTACCACATCCCGCAGGCGACCATGGCGCTCGACGATCCCGAGGCGCGTCTGACCATCGCCGCGCACGCGGGAGCCGAGCCCGTCATGGTGCCCCGGCCGTCGTGGCGGTTCCCGGACCCCACGCATCTCGAGCTCGACGGCGGCTTCGTCCCCGGCCGCATCTACACGCTGATCTATCGCGCGCAGGATCCGGCGATCATCGGCCTCGGCCTGGTCGCGGCGCGTGACACCGCCGCGTGGCTGCGGTTCGGCTCGGCGGCCGACGGCAACCCGTGCGCGAGCACCCTCGAGCGCGCGTACGCGTTCGCGGTGTCCCAGTCCGGGCGATTCCTGCGCCACTTCCTCTATCTGCGTCTCAACGAGGACGAGCGCGGGCGGCGCGTCTTCGACGCGATGATCCCGCACGTGGCGGGCGCCCGGCGTGGCGAGTTCAACATGCGCTTCGGCCAGCCGTCGCTGAGCGGGCCGGAGTCGGTGGGCGCCCTCTTCCCGTTCACCGACGTCGAGCAGGTCGATCCGCTCACCGGCGCCCGGGGAGCGCTCCTGGCCCGCCAGGCCGCGCGCGGCGGGCTGCCCCGGATATTTTCCATCAACAGCTCGGCCGAGTACTGGCGGGGCGACGGCTCGCTGGTCCACACCGACGTCGAGGCGCGCACCGACGTCGATACGGTGCCGGAAGCGCGCCAATACCTTTTCGCCGGCACGCAGCACTTGCCGGGGGCCTTGCCGCCGCCGGACGCCGATCCCAACACCGGGGGGCGGGGACTGCAGATGTTCAACGTGGTGGATTACTCTCCGCTGCTGCGGGCCGCGCTGGTGAATCTGGACGCCTGGGTCCGGGCTGGGATCGCGCCGCCGCCGAGCGCCGTGCCCCGCCTGGACGACGGCACCGCCGTCCCCGCCGAGGCGACCGAGAAGACCTTCACCGCGATTCCCGGCGTCCGCTTCCCCGATCGCATCGTGCGGCCAGCCCGTCTCGACTTCGGCCTTCAGTGGACGCGCGGCGTCTGCTCGACGCTGCCGCCGAAGAAGGGCGCCGCGTACGCGAGCGTGGTTTCCGCCGTCGACGCCGACGGCAACGAGGTGGCCGGCATCCGGCCGGTCGAGCTGCGCGTGCCGTTGGCGACCTTCACCGGCTGGAACCCACGCCACCCGGACCAGGGCGCGCCCGGCGACATCATGTCGATGATGGGCTCCACACTGCCGTTCTGTCGCACCGCCGACGAGCGCGTGCGCCGAGGCGATCCACGCCCCTCGGTGGCGGAGCGGTACGGATCGCGCGACGCCTATCTCGCCCGCGTGCGCGCCGCGTGCGCCGAGCTCTGCGCCCTGCGTCACATGCTGGCCGAGGACGTGGAGGCGGTCGTTGCGCGGGCGGGCCGGCAGTACGATCTCTTCCAGACGCCGGCGTGCTCAGTCGGCCGGGGCGGGTAGTCCGGGGTCGCGCGCGCCCGACTCGCTCCCCTCCACGCCGCCCCGACCGCGCGCCCCCCGGCCGGAGCGAACCCGCCGCATGAAGGGGATGAGGAGCAGGACGGAGGAGTAGACGACGAGGAGAAACCAGAAGTCGTCGGCATAGGACAGGATGTGCGCCTGCGTCACCGTCTCGCGGTACAGCATGGCCATGGCCTGCCGATTGGCGGTGAACGTGTCGGCGCCGTGGTTCACGAAGTGGTCGGCCCACACGCGCAGCCGCTCCGTCATCTCGAAGCTCCACTGGTGGACGTGGCTCGTCAGCGTGGCCTGGTGGACCTGACTCCGTCGCGCCAGGAGCATCGTCACCAGCGCCACACCCATGCTTCCGCCGATGTTGCGGGCGACATTGTAGGCGGCTGTCGAATTGCCCAGCCGCTCCGTCGGGATGGTGGCCAGCGTCAGGGCCTGGAGCGGCACGAAGATGAAGCCCTGGGAAAACCCCTGGACGAAGCGCGGCCAGGCGAGGTTCCAGAAGTCGATGGTGGGAGTCACGCGGGTCATGAAGAAGAGAGACACCGCGGCCAGCGTGCAACCCCCGGCCAGTAAAAGGCGCTGGTCCATGCGCGACACGAGGCGTCCGGAGATCATGAGCGCGATCATGGTGCCGAGCCCACCCGGAGCCAGGGTGAGCCCCGACGTCCACGCGTCATACCCGAGGATCGTCTGCGTGTAGAGCGCCAGGAGGAGCAGGCTCGAGTTGAATCCCAGGCCCACCAGGAAGATGGCCAGCGTGCCGAGGGTGAAGTTGCGGTCCTCGAAAACGGTGAGATCCAAGATGGGCTCGGCGGCCGTGAGCTCCCGGATCACGAAGCCGGCCAGCATACACGCGGCGAGCACGCCGCACATCAGGACCAACGTGGAGTCGAACCAGTCGTTCCGCTCACCGAGGTCGAGGACGAGCTGGAGGCAACCGAAACCCACGACCATGAGGACGATGCCGGCCACGTCGATGCGGCGGGGCCGGCGGTGAAACGGCGCGTCGAACAGGAACGCGCTGACCATGAAGAAGGCGATGATGCCGATGGGCAGGTTGATGTAGAAGATCCAGCGCCACGACCAGTTGTCCGCGATGTAGCCGCCCAGCGTCGGGCCCAGGATGGGCGCCATCATGATGCCGGTGCCCCAGACCGCCATGGCGGTGCCCCGCTCCTCGAGCGGGAAGATCTCCCACATCACGGCCTGGGCCATGGGGACGACGGCCCCGCCGCCGAGACCCTGCAAGATGCGCATGAGCACGAGGAATTCGAGATTGGGCGCGAGGCCGGAGAGGAACGAGCTGGCGGTGAAGGTGACCGTGCAGATGAGATAGAACCGGCGCCGGCCGAACACTGCCGTCAGCCAACCGCTGGCCGGGATCACCACCGCGTTGGCGGCCAGGTACGAGGTGATGACCCACGACATCTCATCGATGCTGGCGGAGAATGACCCCTGCATGTGGGGGAGCGCGACGTTGGTGATGCTGGTGTCGAGCACCTGCATGACCGTGACGAGCATCACGGAGAAGGTGATGGCCCACTTGTGCTCGGAGCCGAGAGGCGCGTCGCTCACGGCGTCTCGCGGCGCCCCCGGACCGGGGAATCCCGCTCATCGAAGGGCAGCGCGGGCATGATGGCTCGTAGTGTAGCCGAGTCTACGATCGCAATCGTGGGACTTGAGTCCAGCCCGCCGCTCCAGGAGAATGTCGACCGTCGGCCAAGGCCGGAGGGGGGGCGCTGATGGAGCAGATATTCGTTCACACCGAGGAGCAGCGCAGAACCCTCGAGGTCGTGCGCCGTTTCGTGGAGGAAGGGGTGACGCCTCGGGCGGCGGAGCTGGACGCGCGGCTGGACCCGGCGGCGAGCTTCTCCTGGGAGATCGTCGAGAGGGCGCACGACGTCGGCATCCGCACC
>JACORX010000128.1 GCA_016179165.1 Candidatus Rokuibacteriota bacterium
CCTTAGTGGTAATCGGTGATCTCGACGTCGTAGGCATCTCCAGCCTCCCACCGGAAACATAGGCGATACTGATTGTTGATCCTGATGCTGTGCTGCCCGCTCCGGCTGGCGCGCAGCTGTTCAAGACGATTCCCCGGCGGAACAGCGAGTTCGCGGCGATCCCTCACACGATTCACCTGATCGAGCTTCCTCCGGGCGACCGGCCACAAGTCGCGCGGGCACCTGCACCGGGCTGGAGCGGTATCGGCGCCATCAAAGATGCCCTCAGTGCCGAGGTCCCGGAACGACCGTATCACGGATTACATTATAACGGCTCCCGATATAACACTCAATAGAGCCGCCGCCATCCGGCGAACGCCGCGCGGCTAAGCGGCCGCGTTTCCCAGCGGTCCGCTTGAGCCGCTTGTCGGGCAGTGCGCCACGGCAACCTTCCCGCACGCGGGAACTCCCCGGACGCGCTCGTTTGCTGCTAGCGCCGCGGGAGTGCAAACAACGCTCCCTGAATGATTGGAGTGAGAAAGGCAGTCTGGCTCAAGGTCAGATACAATCCGCGATCTCTCCCGCTTCCGCGACGATGCGCTCTTGCGTGTTCTTCTGACCAGAAGAAGACCGACTTCCGTCAGAAGGCGTCGATGATACTTGGATCCTTCAGCTTCTCGAAGTCCACGAGCGGGATAAAGATGAGCGGATCGGCCCCCTCCGCGACCTGATAGCTCAAGCGGCTGTCCACCTCGATCTGCATCAGTCGGGCGCAGTGAGCGCACTCCGTTCTGATCGACACCGCAAGCGACTCGTTCCGTAGGTGCCCTTGCACGAAGGGCATGGCGAAGGTGTCGGCAGCTCAGGGCGAGTACGCCCGCTCGCCGGTGCTGAACCTGGCGTGATGGGGCGTCTCGTCCACGGTCACCGGATACGCCCAGCTCACCGCCCCTTGGTCGTTTCTGAACACGAACGTGAGGTGCCGTTCGAGTTCGTCCAGAACAGAGCTAACCCGTGAGACGGCGAGGTCCAGCACCGCTGCAATCGACTCGGGCGGCAGCGGCACTCCGGCTCGAGGGAGCTCGGTGACGACGAAGTCGCGAATTCGGTGATGATCCTCCGACATGAAACGGAGCCCTGCACGGACCTTGCGAGCGTTGCTCTGCATGAGCCGCCGCCACAGCATGCGGGGGATCGGAATCATGTAGCGTCCGAGGCCTAGAAGCAATCTATCCGTCATGCGTTCACCTCTCCTTCTCGGGGCCCAATGAATCGGGATCTGAGGCGCTGCCCAACGCTCACGTTGACCGGCCGCGGTGAGCGTATGCGAGCCAGCGGTCCGGTCGAATGTGATGTTAGGCCGTTCACGGCATCGTCAGGCGGTCCTTGTTCCCTTTCACGGCGCGCACCACTATCTGGTTCGTGCCGGGATCGAGGTCTTTCACGCGCAGGCGCGCGCACTCCAGCAGGCGCAGGCCCGCGCCATAGCGCGGGAACGCCATGAGCCGCGGAACCCCATGGATCTGGCCGAGGACGGTGCGGACCTCCTCGCGAGTCAGCACGACCGGCAGGTGGTGCGGGCGCTTGGCATAGGCGAGATCGTCCAGCCACGGGACCTCCTTCAGCAGGATACGACATCTCACATCTTCGGCCGCACCACCGGTAACGAGCTCGATAAGCCGCCGTCTACAGGCAACGCTTGTCCGTTCACATACGACGCTTCGTCCGATGCCAAGAACAATGCCGCGTAGGCGATTTCTTCCGGCATGCCGTAGCGACGCAGCGGATTCAACTGGCCGATCTTGTTGTCAGTGCCCCGCGCGCGTGCGCGATCGAAGAGGGGTTTGGTCATGCCGGTTTCGATGAGCCCCGGGCAAATGGCATTGATGCGCACACCCGACCCGCCGAATGTATTGGCGCTGGTTTGTACCAAGCTGATAACGCCTGCTTTGCTGGCGCTGTACGGCGGACCGCCGGCGCCTGAGCGCAAACCTGCAACCGAGGCCGTGCAGATAATCGAACCACGGCGCTGTGGGACCATGACGCGCGCCGCGTATTTGACCGCAAGGAACGGCCCGATCAAATTGACCTTGAGGATTGCCATCCAGTCCTCGGCTGTCAGCTCGTCGTACACCGGCGCGCCGCCGCCAATACCCGCATTGGCATAGCACACATCCAACCCGCCATGTTGTTTCACCGCGGTCTGCATCATCTCGGCGACATCGTGTTCGTTTGATGCGTCTTTGATGAGCGCGATCGCACGACCGCCTGCCTTCTGAATGGCAGCGACAGTGGCTTCCACTTCCGGCGAGCGATCCACGCACACGACGCTGGCGCCGTGTTGTGCAAACAAGATACTGCTCGCGCGGCCGATACCGCTCGCCGCGCCGGTGACGACTGCCGATTTGCCTTCGAGACGTCTCATGTGAATTCCTTTACAGCCGTCCACCGGCGAGCTCCGGGATGACCCACCTCGGACGATCGCCGGCGGCTACGCGCTGGATGTTGTCGAAGCCGTTGCGGAAGCGGGCGGTCCAGTTCTCCCAGGTGGGGCCGGCCGAGTGCGGCGTCAGCGTCACGTTCGGCAGCGCGAAGAGCGGATGGCTCGGCGCGGGGGGCTCCTCGACGAACACGTCGAGCCCGGCGCCGGCGATCTGTCCCTGCGTGAGCGCCCGGTGCAGCGCGTCCTCGTCGATAACGGGACCGCGGCAGGTGTTGATGACGATCGCGCTCCGCTTCATCATCCCGAGCTCGCGCGGGCCCAGCATCCGGCGCGTCGCGTCCGTGAGCGGCACGTGCAGGCTGAGCACATCGGAGGTGCGCAGGAGCTCCTCGAAGAGGGCGAAGCGGGCGCCGATCGCGTCCTCCTGGTCCTCGGTGAGACGGACGATGTCGTAGTACTGGACGGTCATATCGAACGCCGCCGCCCGGCGGGCGACCTTCTTGCCGATGTTGCCAAGTCCCACGATGCCGAGCGTCTTGCCCGCCAGCTCGTAGATGCGCGAGTCGTTCGGGTTGCCGGTTCGCCACTTTCCCGCGACCACGTCGTTGTGGAAGCGGACGAGCCGCTTCTGGACGGCCAGCATGAGCATGATCGTGTGCTCGGCCACGGCGATGGCGTTGGCGCCGCCGTTGTTCGCCACGGGCACCTTCGCCTTCCGGGCCGACTCGACGTCCACGTGGTCGTACCCGGCGCTGATGAGCTGGACCAGGCGCAGCTTCGGCG
This sequence comes from Candidatus Rokuibacteriota bacterium, assembly GCA_016179165.1. Taxonomy (GTDB): domain Bacteria; phylum Methylomirabilota; class Methylomirabilia; order Rokubacteriales; family CSP1-6; genus AR37. The sequence goes on from JACORX010000128.1 coordinate 3,206, forward strand.
CCGACCGGAAGAACTCGCCGGCCATCTGGCGCGCGAGGCCCAGGTAGAACTCGGCCGTCCCCGCCGCCTCGTAGAACTCGGGCGTGCCGGGTTCCGCCACGACCAGCTCGAAGCCCTGCGGCGTCAGGCTCCGCGCGATCTCCATGACCGCGTCGGACTGCTTGGGAGCGAAGAGGATCTTGGTCGCCATGGCGGTCTCCTTAGTCATTGCCGCTGGAGCGGGATCGTCGCCGTCAGGCAGGGCTGGTTGCCGTGGACCTTCGTGGTGTGCCCCTGCCCCGTCGTGTCCTCGACAAGCCGCGCGTCGCCGGGACCGAAGAGGTGCTTCGAGCCGTCGCCCAGGCCGATCTCGAGCTGGCCCGACAGGATGATGACGAACTGGCGCCGCGGAGCCGGATGCCAGTCCAGGAAGCGCCCAACCGGGTCTTCGCGGAACGCGATCTGCGTCGTCGCCAGGCCCTTGCCCCAGTCGGGGGTCTTGTCGAGCGCGATCGGCTCGACGCGGGACTTGCCGTCGGCGCCCGTGTACAGTCGGAACAGTGCCATCGCTGCCTCCCCGTCTCGTGGTGGATAACCTCAGTAGTGGAAAACGACGGGATAGTAGCACGCGGCGGAGGCTCTCAAACGCGCCTTGAACGCCCCGGGGCAACGCGTTACTCTTGCGCCCCTATGCACTTCGGCGTCTTCATCGAGGAGCTGCGGCCAGGAGTCGGCGAGGCCGACGCGTTCCGCGAAAGCTTCGAGACCGTGGACGCCGCAGAGGCCCTGGGGTTCGACTGCGTGTGGCTGGGCGAGATCCACTTCAACCCGGCCCGCTCCGTGCTCTCCTCGCCGATCGCGATGGCCACCGCCATCGCCGCCCGCACCAAGCGGATCCGCGTCGGGACGGCGGTGCAGGTCCTGCCGCTGAACCACCCGCTCCGCATCGCCGAGGATGTCGCCACGGTGGATCACCTGAGCACGGGGCGCTTCGAGTTCGGGATCGGGCGCAGCGGAGCCCCGCGCGCCTACGACGTCCTCGGCATTCCCTACGGCGAGAGCCAGGCCCGCTTCCGCGAAGCGCTCGCGATCATCAAGGAAGCCTGGAAGGGCCGGCCGTTCAGCCACGAGGGTACGTTCTACCGCTTCGAGAACGCGGTCGTCGCGCCGCGCCCGTACCAGAAGCCGCATCCGCCCATCCGCATGGCCGCCAATACCCCCGAGACCTTTTCGCTCGTCGGCGAGCTGGGGCTGGCGCTCTTCGCGGGCCTGCGCGACCTGGACATCCCCGAGCTCAGGGAGTGTCTCCAGTTGTACCGTCGCGCCTGGCGCGAGGCGGGCCACCCGGGGCAGCCGAGCGTCTACCTCCGCATCCCCGTCTACGCGGGTCTCACGGCGGCGGGCGCGCTCGAGGAGCCGCGGGAGAGCATCACGGCCTTCTTCCGCCGCCAGGCCGACCTCATGAAGACCTCGGTCGGTCGGGCCGGCGCGGGCCCGGCGGACCGGCGCGCGGCCAAGGCGGAGCGGCTGGGGAATCTGCCGTACGAGGAGGTCCTTCGCACTCGTGTCGCATTCGGCACCGCCGCCCAGCTGATCACGCGCCTCACAGAGATCAGAGACGATCTCGGCCTCGACGGCATCGTGGTCGAGCCAAACCCGGCAGGTCTGATCCCGACGGAATATGCCGCGCGGAGCCTCGGCATCGTGGCCCGCGACGTCATGCCCGCGTTCAAATAAACCCACCCTGCGAGGCTCCGGGGTCAGGCGTGCTGGACCCGTCGCCCGCTCGGGACGAAGCGAACCTCGAGGCGGGCGCCCGCGGCCGCCGCGATCTTCGCGAGCGTGGCCACCGTGTATCCGCGGTAAGTGCTCTTCTCCATGCGAGCGATCGCAGACTGATGCGTCCCGATCTTCCGTGCGAGCTGGGCCTGGCTCAGGTCGCCCCCTTCTCTGAGTTTGAGAATCTGATTTGCCAGCTGCAGCCGCGTCAGCTCTCGTTGAAATCGGGCGTTCAACTCGCGATTGCCTCGCAGCTCTCCGTGGATCTCATCCATCAGTGTCTTGCGCTTCGCCATAGCTGCTCCTCCGTGTGTCATTTGGGTACGGCCCCTTCGCTTACTTGGACCTCCGCCCCTTCGCCACTTTCAGGTCCTGCGCCGGAATCTGCTCCGTGCGCTTGACGAACGCGTGCAACAGCAGGACCCTCCGCCCCGGCTGAAAGCAGTAGATGATTCGGAACGGCCCTTCGGGGTGCGCGATCCGAATCTCAAAGAGTCCGTCGCCCAACGCGCGCGATCTCGGCAACTGCAGCCGATTGCCCTCTGTCGCCAGCATATCGAGCGCCGCGTACACCTTCGCCTTCGCCGGCTCCGCGAGCCCATCGAGGAACGCCTTGACGGGTCGAGCATCGCGCGGCCCCCGATAGTCGTCGACCTCCCACCCCGGACTCACGCCTACACAATAACAATATTGTTATCCACGTCAAGGCGCAATTTTCCCGGCCGTGGTTCTAAGCTCGGAGGTGCTTCGAGGTTCCTTGCGCGGGCCTAGCGGCTGGCGAAGACGGCGGTCTTGCCGGAGCGGTCGAAGAGGAGGACCTGGTAGGGCTCGGGCGCCTGGCCCGGCGCCTCCATGCCGGGCGAGCCGGCGGGCATGCCGGGCACGGCGAGGCCCGCCGCGGGCGGGCGCTCCCGCAGCAGGCGGTCGATGAGGTCGGCCGGCACGTGGCCCTCGACCACGTAGCCCTCGACGAGGGCGGTGTGACACCCCTCGAGGCGCTCGGGGACGTTATAGCGCCGCTTGATCGGCGTGATGTCGCGGACATCCTCCACCTTGACCGGATAACCGCTGGCGCGCAGGTGACCCACCCACGCTTTGCAGCAGCCTCAGGTGGGCTCCTTGTACACGGTCACCGTGGGTTTGCCGGCCGCCGCAGCCCGCCTGCCGAGCAGGCCGATCAGCCCGACGGTGAGGAACCCTCTCCGAGAAATCCGGCGCGCGCTCATGAACGCGAGCATACACGATCTCAGCCGCGCGCGAAAAGGTTGAAACCAGGGGCCGCGATGCCGGGCGCGCTCCCCATGGGCCAGGCGCCGCACATGGGCTAGAATGAGGCCCATGGCGCTCGCCTCCCCACCCCGGCTCGATGTCCTGCCCTCCGTCTGCCCGCACGATTGCACGAGCACCTGCGCCCTCGAGGTCGAGCGGCTCGACCCGCGCACCATCGGCAAGATCCGCGGCTCCCGCCGCAACACCTACACCGATGGCGTGATCTGCGAGAAGGTCGGGCGCTACGCCGAGCGGGTGCACCACCCCGACCGGCTCCTCCACCCGCTCCGCCGCGTCGGCCCCAAGGGCTCCGGGCGCTTCGAGCGGATCGGCTGGGAGGCGGCGCTGGACCTCGTGGCGGAGGCGTTCACGCGCCAGGCCCAGACCTACGGCCGCGAGACGGTCTGGCCCTACTACTACGCGGGAACCATGGGCCTCGTGCAGCGCGACGGGATCAACCGCCTGCGTCACGCCATGGGCTACTCGCGCTGGTTCTCCACCATCTGCGTCACGCTCTCCGACACGGGCTGGACCGCCGGCGTCGGCGCCAAGCGCGGGGTGGACTTCCGCGAAGTGGGGACGCACTCGGACCTCGTGGTGATCTGGGGCGGCAATCCCGTCAACACCCAGGTCAACGTCATGCAGCACGCGATGCGGGCACAGCGGCGCGGCGCTGCCCTCGTCGTGGTCGATCCCTACCGCACCGGCACCGCCGAGAAGGCGGACATCCACCTGGCCCCGCGCCCGGGCACCGACGGCGCCCTCGCCTGCGCGGTGATGCACGTCCTCTTCGCGGAGGGCTTCGCCGACTGGAGCTACCTGCGCGCCTATACCGACTGCCCAGACGAGCTGGCCGCGCACGTGAGGACGCGGACGCCGGAATGGGCGGCCGCCATCACGGGGCTCTCGGCGGGGGAGATCGTCGACTTCGCGCGGCTCTACGGGCGGACCAAGCGCTCCTTCATCCGCTGCCACCACGGCTTCTCCCGCTCGCGGAACGGGGCCGCCAACATGCACGCGGTCTCCTGCCTGCCCGCAGTGACGGGAGCCTGGCAGTACGAGGGCGGGGGCGCGGTCTACGGCCAGACGGCCATCTACCCACTCGACCGCTCCCTCATCGAGGGTCTCGACCTGGCGGACAAGTCGATCCGCGCGCTCGACCAGTCTCGCCTCGGGCCCATCCTCACCGGCGACCAGGAGGCCCTCCTCGGGGGGCCGCCCGTCACCGCCATGATCGTGCAGAACACGAATCCGGCCATGGTGTGCCCGGAGACGCACCTCGTCCACAAGGGCCTCGCACGCGAGGACCTCTTCCTGTGCGTGCACGAGCAGTTCCTCACCGAGACGGCGGCCTTCGCGGACGTCGTGCTCCCCGCCACCATGTTCCTCGAGCACGACGACTTCTACACCGCGAGCGGGCACACGTATTTCCAGGTCGCGAAGAAGGTGATCGAGCCCCCCGGCGAGTGCCGCGAGAACCACTGGGTGATCGCCGAGCTGGCCCGCCGGCTCGGAGCCCGGCACCCGGGCTTCGAGATGTCGGCCTGGGAGATCATGGACCGGACGCTCCGCACGTCGGGGATGTGGGACGCCGAGACCAACTGGCGGGGCGGCGGCCAGGATTTCGCGCTCCCGTTCAAGACCGCTCATTTCCTCGACGGCTTCCCGAACGCGGACGGGCGCTTCCACTTCAAGGCCGACTGGCGGCGCTTCGGCGGGCGTTGGCGGGAGATGCCGGTGCTTCCGGATCACCTGGACGTGATCGACGCGGCGACGCCGGACCGCCCGTTTCGCCTCGTGGCCGCCCCCGCGCGGACCTTTCTCAACTCGACCTTCACGGAGACGCCGTCGTCGCAGGAGCGCGAGCGCTGCCCCACCGCCCTGCTCCATCCGGACGACTGCGCGGCCCTCGGCGTCACCGACGGCGATCCTGTCCGCCTCGGCAACGCCCGCGGCGAGGTGGTCGTCCGCGCGAAGGCGCAGGGTGGCCAGCAGCGCGGCGTCGTGGTGGTCGAGGGCATCTGGCCCAACCGGCGCTTCGACGGCGGCATCGGGATCAATGCGCTGACCAGCGCCGAGCCGGGCTGGCCGCGCGGCGGGGCCGTCTTCCACGACACCGCGGTCTCGATCCGCCGGGCCTGAGCCCCAAGGAGAGCATCCATGAGTGACGCGGCGCCCCTCTTGATGGAAAAGGACGGACCGATCGGCTGGCTCATCTTCAACCGGCCGGAGAAGCGCAACGCCGTGGGCATCGAGACGTGGCAGCTCATGCCGGACTACGCCAAGGACCTGGCCGCCGACGACGCCGTTCGCGTGGTCATCCTGCGCGGGGCCGGAGAGCAGGCCTTCGTCGCGGGCGCCGACATCTCGCAGTTCAAGGACCGGCGGCGCAACATGGAGGATGAGGCCGAGTACCGCCGCATCGGCGCGCGCGGGCGGGAGGCCCTCGCCGCGCTGTCGAAGCCGCTGCTCGCCATGATCCACGGGTACTGCGTCGGCGGCGGCGTCAGCATCGCCATCGGCTGCGACATCCGCATCGCGTCGGACGACGCGCGCTTCGGCATCCCAGCGGCGCGCCTCGGCCTCGGCTACCACTACAGCGGCATGGAACAGCTGATGGCGCTGATCGGGCCGTCGTATACCAAGGAGATCTTCTACACGGCCCGCACCGACTGGAGCGCCCAGGACGCCCTCCGCATGGGGCTGGTCAACCAGGTCGTGCCCAAGGCGGAGCTGGAGGCCTTCACGCGCGACTACGCGCTCACGATCTCACGCAACGCCCCGCTGACGCTCCGCTCTGCCAAGGCGTCCGTGAACGAGCTGCTGCGGCCCGCTGAGAATCGCGATCTCCCCATGCTCGATCGCTTGATCGCCGACTGCTTCAACAGCGAGGACTACCAGGAGGGCGTCCGCGCCTTCTCGGAAAAGCGGCGGCCGGAGTTCCAGGGGCGCTGACAGAAACACAGCCCCCTCACCCTGCCCTCTCCCCCTCGACGGGGGAGAGGGAGATGCGCGCAAAGGGAGCGAATCATGGCAGCCAGCGCAGCCGTGACGTCCGCGATCGATATCGAGGACGTCGAGTATGTCCGCCACGGCGGCAAGCCGCTGTTGGCGCGCCTCTTCAAGCCGCGCGGCACGGGGCCGTTCCCGCTGATCGTCGAGCTTCACGGCGGCGCCTGGTGCCGGGGCGACCGCACGAACGACACCCTGCTCAACGAGCCGCTGGCGAAGAGCGGCGTGGTCGTGGCGGCGCTCGACTTCCGGATGCCGCCGGACGATCCGGGATACCCCGCGTCGATGGCCGACATCAACTACGCGATCCGCTGGTTCAAGACGCGCGCGGCCGAGCTCGGCAGCCGCCCCGACATGGTCGGCGCGCTCGGCATCTCGAGCGGCGCGCACCAGGCCATGCTGAACGCGATGAGGCCGCGCGACCCGCGCTACTCGGCGATCCCCCTGCCCGCCGGCGCGCCCGCCGTGGATGCCACCGTGCGCGCCGTCGTCATGTGCTGGCCTGTCATCGACCCGCTGGGGCGATATCACTACGCGAAGAAGCTGCAGGCGGGCGGTAAGCCGTATCCGGACATCGTGGACCAGGTGCTGCCCTGCCACGATGAATACTGGCAGACGGAGGCGGCCATGGCGGAGGGCAACCCTGTCCTCGCGCTCGAGCGCGGCGAGCGGGTCGAGATGCCGCCGGTCCTTTACCTCCAAGGCGCCAACGACCCGGCACACTCGCGCCCCCAGCTCGACCGGTTCGTGGCCGGGTACCGCAAGGCGGGCGGCCAGGTCGAGCTGGAGCTCTACGAGGACGCCGGGCGGTCCTTCATCACAAAAGACCCGACTTCACCTGCGGCCGTCCGGGCGATGGACAAGATCATCGAGTTCGTGCACAAGCAGATCCGGTAGCCTCCATGGCGACCAAGAAGAAGGGCTCCGGGCTCCTGATGGTCTGGGCGGACGTTCCGCCCGACAAGGAGGAAGAGTTCAACCGCTGGTACAACGAAGAGCACCTGCCCGAACGGCTGGCCGTGCCGGGCTTTCTCTCAGGAGCCCGCTACGAAGCCGTGAAGAGCGGGCCGAAGCACCTCGCCTGCTACGAGCTGGAAGACGCGGCGGTCATGGAGAGCGCGGCGTACAAGCGCGTCCAGGCGAACCCGACGGCATGGACCAGGGCCTGCTCTCCCGAGGCGATCGGCACAACCTACATCCGCAACATCTACACGATGATCCACCCGAAGACGCTCACACCCGAGGCCGCGCAGAGCGGCATGGCGCCGGCGCTTCAGATCGGGCGCATGGACGTGCCGCCCGAGGTCGACGCCGATTTCAACGACTGGTACAACACCATCTACGTGCCCAACTATGAAAAGGTGCCCGGCGTGATCCGCGGCCGGCGCTATCGCGCGGTGGTCGGGGCGCCGACGTACCTCACGCTCTACGAGTTCGAGGGGCCCAAGGTATCCGAAAGCGCGGCGTGGATTGCCCAGCGCGACATCTCACCGGTGACGCACCGTATTCGCCCGCACATGCGGCACGCTCCGGGCTCTCCCGGCATCTGGGTGAAGACGGTGCAGGGCTGACGCGGCGCTAGGCGAAGCCGAGGGCGCGGCGGACGCGCGGGAGCACCTCGCGCGCCATTCGCGCCGAGTAGCCTCGCTCGGGATCGTCGGGGAACTTCGGGTCCGGGATCGGATGCAGGATGACGTAGTCGAACTCCGCAACCGCGCTCCGAAGCACCGCGACCAGCCTCTCGGCAACCTCGACCGGTCCGCCGCGCACGCTGAACGCGTCGGCCGCGCTTTCCGGTAGGAAATCCACGACGCGTCCGCTCGCCTCGAGGTCGACCGCGTGGTGGAAATCGGGCCAGACCTTGTGTTCGCGCTTGAGCGTCTCCGGGTCCGCCCCCGTCCACGTGAGGCGCGGCGGGTCGAACAACGCCGGCGAGTACTCGTAGTACCCGGCCGCCATGGACTTGGCCATCGCCAGCGCGCGATCCGGGTCGTCCACGAGCACGGTGTGGAAGACGGCGCCCAGGCGGACGGCGGCCGGGTTGCGCCCGGCGACGCCCGCGCCCGCGCGGATAGCCTCGACGGCAGTTCGTATATTGGACTCATGCGTGCCCACGCGGATGAAGACCCCGTCGGCGACTCCACCCGCTATCCGCAGCGTGCGTGGGCCGCCGGCAGCGATCCAGATCGGCACGGGCCGGTGATGCGGCAGCCGCGCCGGCCGCGGGGCGCCGACCTCGACCGCCTCGCCGTCCAGCAGCGCGCGCATCAGTCGCGTGGCCACCTCGAGCTCCTTCACCCGGGCCGGCTTCAGGCCCGCGAGCCTCACGGCCGTGTCCCCGACGCCCCAGCCGAGGAGCGTGCGCCCGGGCGCCAGCTCGTCGATCGTCGCGATCGACGACGCGGTGACCGTGGGGTGCCGGTTCACGGGATTGGCGAGGAGCGGCCCGAGCGTGATGCGCTCGGTCGCGCGGGCGGCCGCCGCGAGCAAGACGTAGGTGTCGCGCCGCCGGAGCTGCGAGTCCGGCTGGAGCGCCGCATCCCAGCCGAGCATCTCCGCGCGCCGCACGTCGGCGGCGAAAGCGTCCACGGAGCGCGAGTCGAACCGGTTCAAGCCGAAGCGGGGGATCTTCAATAGCCCTTCTGCTTGAGGGCGAGCGCGCTCACATCGAGATCGCGGCGCGGGAGAGACGCGGCGGCCCGGCCAGGCGCTCCCTCCAGTCGGCCTGCTGGAAAGCGTCCGAGATGCGCTCCAACGGGAAGACGTGGGAGACGACGCGCTCGAAGGGGAAGCGCTTGAGGTTGCGCCGCAGGAACGCCAGCGCCTGCTCGAGCGCCCAGGGCGAATAGTTCGAGGTCGCCACGAGGCGCACGTTGCCGCGCACCAGCGCCGTGGCGTCGTAGGAGAAGACATTGCCGGGCGCGATGCTGCCGACCTCGAGGTAGCAGCCGCCGCCGCGCAGCATGCGGAGCCCTTCGGGGATCACCTCGGGATACCCCACCAGGTCGGCGACCACGTCGGCGCCGAAGCCGCCCGTCAGCTCCTTCACCGCGTCCACGCGCCGGTCCGCCGTCGCCAGCTCGACGGCGTTCAGCGTGTGGTCGGCGCCGAACGCGCGGGCGAGCTCGAGCCGGTCGGGCAGCCGGTCGATCACGATGATCTGGTCCGCGCCCATGTCGCGTGCTACCGCGACCGCGTTGATGCCGAGGCCGCCGGCGCCCTGCACCACCACCGTGTGCCCCGCGCGGAGCCCCGCGCGCCTGAGGCCGTAGAGCACCTGGGAGAGCGCGCAGTTGCTTGGTGTCGCGATGTCGTCGGAGATCTCAGCCGGGATCTTGAAGACGAAGTGCCCGGGGCGCAGGTAGTAGTAGTCGCCGTAGGCGTTGTTGAAATATGGCGGCGTGCCCGCCACCCGGTTGGGCCGCACCTTGCGCGGGCAGCTGCCCATCTCGTCGTGGAGACAAACGGGACACCGGCCGCAGGGGAAGAAGTAGCAATACGTCACGCGGTCTCCCTCGCGCAGCGGCTGGCCCATCGAGTCCGCGGTGACGCCCGCCCCCAGCCGCTCGACCCGCCCGCACATCTCATGGCCGAAGGTGAGGTCCCGCGGGCTCGCTCCGTAGGTCTCCTTCATCTCGCCGCGCCAGATGTGCAGATCGGAGCCGCAGACGCCCGCCCGCGTCAGCCGCACGAGGATGGCGCCGGGCTCGACCTCCGGCACGGGATACTCCCGCAGCTCGAACTCGCCCCCGTACGTCCGCAGCACCGCCACCCGACCCTTCATATGTCCTCCCCGGCGGACCGCGGTCGAGAGACCACGTCCGCGACGCGCGTGTGCAGGACGTTGGGCCACGTCGTGCCGGCCGCCGGCGGGCTCCGGCCATCCGCCAGCCTGCCGATGACGATGCTGGCCGGCACCTCCGCCATTCAGATGCCTCCGGTGACGTCGATGGTCACGCCGGTGACGAAGTCCGCGTCGCTCGAGGCGAGGAAGCAGATCACCCGCGCCTGGTCCGGGGCCTCGGCCATGCGGCGCAGCGGCGTGCGCGCGATCTCCCGCGCCCGCTCCTCCGCCGTCCGCTTCTCCCAGTGCGGCCGGATCCGCTCGGTCAGCGTCATGCTGGGAGCGATGGCGTTGACCGTGATGCCGAAGGGGCCCAGCTCGTTCGCGAGCTTCGTCGTGAAGGCGATGATGCCGCCCTTGGCGGCCGCGTACGCGCTGCTACTGCTCGGGCTGATGCCGCGGCCGGCGATGGACGAGATGTTCACGATCTTGCCGCTTCGTTGGCCCTTCATGATCGGCACTACCGTGCGGCAGCCGAGAAACGTCCCCTCGAGGTTGAACGCGATGAGGCGCTGCCAGTCGTCGAGCGTGAGCTCGTCCACCGTGGCCGCGGGCCGGGGGATGATGGTGCTCCCGCCGACCGCGTTGACCAGGATGTCGATGCGCCCGAGCTCGCTGACGGTCCCCTCGACGACGCTCTCCACCTGCTTGGGATCGAGCGCGTCGGCCCGGCGGGCGTGCGCGCGGCCTCCGGCGGCCTTGATCACGGCCACGGCCGCCTCGAGCTTGGCCTCGTCGGTGTCCACGGCGACGACAGTGCCGCCCTCGGCGCAGATGATCCCGGCCGTGGCCCGGCCGATCCCGCTCGCCGCCGCCGTGATGAGCGCCACCCGGTCACTGAATCGCATCGTCATGCCCTCTCGAGGATGTGAAGCCCGCGGCCGCGGTCGATGAGGTAGAACAGCCCGCGGTCGTCCACGTCCACGTCATTGCTGGTCACGCGGGAGTGTCCCTCCGGCGGCTCGGGGAGGAAGTGCGCGACCTCCCGTGGCGCGTGCGGGTCGGCGATGTCCACGATACGGAGGCCGTGGGCGAACCAGGCGACCGGGATCTCCGTCCCAGTGACCCGCTCGCACGGCTGGTGGCAACCGGTGAACTCGGGTTGGGCGAGACCCGCGAGGCCGTCCAGCTGAAAGCTCGCGAAGGGCATCGGCCGGCGCTCGTCGGTGATGTCCACCAGCCACAGGAAGGACGGCGGACCGGGCTCGAGCTTCGCCACGTCCTCGTCGGCCGCGATCATGACACGCCTGCCGCGGAGGGGAAACGGTACGGGCAGGGCCGTGTGAGTCGGCGTGATGAACGGCGGGCTCCAGTCGAGCCCCGAGACAAACGTCGGCTTGGACATGTCCTCGATGTCGAGGATGACGAAGCCGCCGTGCCAGTAGCTGACGTAGAGCCGGTTGCCGAGGCGGATCGGGTGGTGACAGCGGTGCTGGCGCCCCGACCACGAGGGCGTCTCGCCGCCCGCGGTCCACTGCCCCGGCATCCACCAGCGACCGATTTCAAGCGGGCGGGCCGGGTCGGCAAGGTCGAGGATCATCACGATGTTGCCGACGTAGCCGTCCATCTCGGGGGAGATGTAGGCGTAACGCCCATCGAAGGTGAGGCGGTGGACGCCCGCGCCGCCGCACTGCCAGAAGGTGATCTCGCGCGGCCGGCTCGGATTCGACACGTCGTAGATGCCGAGCCCGCCGACGGTTCCGGGAGGCGGCTGGTGCGCGGGCTGGCGTTCCCGGTTCACGAGCATCAGGCCGTTCGCCGCGCGGACCTTGTGGGAATGCGTGCCGGCCGGCACCTCGAGCGTGGCGAGCTGCCTCGGCGCGGCGGGATCGCTCACGTCCACCACGCTCGTGCCGTGTGGCGCCTTCATGTGGGCGATGTAGGCGACCTGCCGGTCGACGACCACCTGCCCGCCCCCCGGGCAGTCGACGTAGCCGACCTGCTTCAGCCCCTGCGCGCTCGCGGGAGGCATCACGCGCGGCGGCTGACGAAGTCGGGATACTTCTCGCAGGCCCCCGAGGGGATCAGCGAATGGTTGTCGCCGGATATGAGCCGCTCTGGCATCACGCCCTCCTTGCCCGTGGTGGGCAGAAGTCTAGGCGCACCCCGGGGGCCGTGTCAAAAGCCATCCCTGAGCCCCCTAGTTCGTGAGGCCCGCCTGATCGATCGCTTCGCGGAGGCGGGTCTCCTCGACCCGGACCTGGATGCCCGAGCGCTCTTCCTGCAAGCTCATGGGGATGCGCGAGTCGCGCTCGCCCCACCCCCGGTTCAGTGCCTCAGTCAGGTCGGCCAGGGCCAAGTTCGCCACGCGCATCGGCACGCCCTGCTCGCGGCCGAGCTCCGTCGCCAAGGTGACGTCCTTGTGCGCCAGGCGCAGCGCGAAGTTGGGCGGGTCGTACTTGCCGCGGAAGAACTGGTGGGGGAGCCGGTCGAAGGTTCGCTGGCGCCCGCCCGCGCCCTGCCGCACCGCCTCCCAGAGCGCGAGCGGCTCCACGCCGGCCTTCACGCCCAACGTAAAGACCTCCGCGAGTGCGGTCTGAATCGCGTACCCGGCGCAGTTGTGCACGAGTTTGGTAACCGAGCCCGCGCCGATGGGACCGACGTGGACCGGCTGGTCGCCGATGGCGTCCAGCACCGGCTTGTACTTGAGGAACACGGCCTCGTCGCCGCCGACCCAGAGCGCGAGCTTGCGGGTGCGCGCCCCGCTCGGCCCTCCGCTCACGGGCGCGTCGAGCAGATGCACGCCCTTCTCGGCGAAGACGGCGTGCACCCGCCGGACGACCTTGGGCGAATTGGTGGTGAGGTCGAAGTAGACCTTGCCTGCGGTCATTCCGCTGAGGAGGCCGTCTTTCCCGAGCGCAACCGACTCCATCTCGGGCGGGCCGGGCAGCGAGGTCATCACCACTTCGACGGCCTCGGCGAGCTTGCGCGGCGTCTCGGCCCACACCGCGCCCGCCTTGAGGTGGGGCGCCGCCGCCTCACGCTTGATGTCGTGGACGACCAGCTCGTGGCCGGCCTTGATCAGATTCGACGCCATGCTGGTGCCCATGATGCCCAGCCCGATGAACCCGACTTTCATCGCGATCTCCTATTTCTTGCCGTCGAAGACGTGCGTTGCGATGCGCGCCGCCGTCATGGCGGTGGGCCAGCCGGAATAGAAAGCCATGTGCGTGATGACTTCGCCGATCTCTTCTTTCGTCACGCCGTTCGCCAGCGCGCGCTCGATGTGCCCCTTCAGCTGGTCGCCGCGGTACATCGCCGTGAGCGCGGCCACGGTGATCAAGCTCCGGTCCCGCTTCGAGAGCCCCGGGCGCTCCCAGACGTCTCCGTAGACCACCTTCTCGGTGAGATCGATCAGCTTGGGGACGACGCCTCGGACTTCTTCCCTCGCTGGTGATGCGGCTGCTTGTGCGGCCATGCTGTGCCTCCTTTGGATTTCGCGTTCAGGCGATCTTGATGATGCCGGGCTCGACCTGCTGGAAGCGATCGGCCACGAGCGGGTCGTGACCCGCGACGATCAGCTTCTCCTTGCCGGCCAGCGCGTGGATGGTCTCGAAGGCCTCCAGCATCTCGGGCAGGTTGGTGATGATCTGCACGGGCTGGCGCGTTTCCACGTTGTGGTAGAAGTGCGAGGCGTCCGAGGTGAGGACAACCGTGCCGCGCTTGGTCTCCACGCTGACGATCTGCAGCCCCGCGGTGTGGCCTCCGACCCTGTGCACGCGCAGCCCGGGACACACCTCGCGGTCGCCGTCGAGGA
>JACORX010000141.1 GCA_016179165.1 Candidatus Rokuibacteriota bacterium
CGGCACAATGAGAAGAGCGACTGCGAGCAATCGTTTCATCTCGATACCCCTTTCTCGAGCGGCTCGACCTGTTCGGCGCCGCCCGCCTTCATTCCTTATTGCGCCCGCAGGCGGCGAAACGTTGGCCCAGACACCGAAGCCCGTGCGGCGCGAGCGCCGTCAGGGGCTGACGCACGGGGGACTCGGGTGCTCGGGATCAGGCAACCCCTCGACCGCGGCAGGGCGCGGCATGCTGGTGTAGCGTCGAGACGGGTCGGGCGCGACACGCTCGAGGGCGCCGATCAAGGCGCCGATCACGAGGAGTAGCAAGAGCGCGCCGAGCATAACCCTGACGAGCATCATGTCCCCTCCGGTGTCCATCACGCGCCGGTCGCTCGGCGCTCGCGGGCCCGGCCTGAATCCAGCACCACTCATCTCGAGCTCCGCTCCGCCCACCGGTTTGGTTGGCCCCTCCTGCCGTTCGCCCGGCGAAGAAGTTGCGCCGATGCCCTCCGGATGCTATTGAAGACGACGGATCGTCGCGCGCGTTACAGGCGAAGGACGATCGGTTCCCCGCACGCCAATGCCGGCGCATGAGGTGGCCGCGACGCGGCCCGGCGGTCGGTCGGGCGGCCGACAAGGAGCATCGATGAGCCGCACGGACGACCAGCTCATGGCAGCCGTGCGCGCCGGGGAGGCCTCGGCGTTCACCGAGCTGTATGAGCGCCACGGCCCTGCGCTCTTGACCTTTCTCGCGAGACTCACCAGCGATCGCGCGCTTGCCGAAGACCTCCTGCAAGAGACGTTCGTGCGCGTCTACCGCGCCCGCGACACCTACGGGGGCGAGGGGCAGTTCCGCGCTTGGCTCTTCACCATTGCCCGCCGTTTGGTGATCGATTGGCGGCGCAGCCGGAAGATCGCCTGGTCGGACGATCCGGCGGCGCTCGAGACCACGGCGGCGCCAACACGCGCGGACGATCGAGCCGACGTGCGGGACCTCGTCGTTCGCCTGGAACGTGCGCTCCGCCGCCTGCCGGACGGGCAACGGGAAGTCGTGCTGCTCAGCCGTCACGCGGGCCTGGACGCCGGGCAGATCGCGGAGGTGACCGGTTCGACGCCGGGCGCCGTCCGCGTCTCGCTTCACCGAGCGCTACAAACGCTCAGCGAGCTCCTCGACGAGGCCGAAGACCGGCGCACCTCCGAGCCCGGCTGAGGTCAAGGAACGCCCGATGAACATCGTGGTCTCGTCGATCGACGCTGGGCCGAGGCCGTCACGCAGTGGGGGGACCTACCCCCGAATGGGAAGTCGGTCGACCATCACGCTCCGGCCGCGCAGCGGCGTGCCCGTGACGCTGCACAGGCACATGCGGCCAGCCCGGCACCCCCCAGCCCCCTTGAGGCAGAGGAGATGGCCCGCGCAGCCCGGGCACTCCACGAGATCGCCCGAGCGCGACCCTCGGGGGACTTCGACAACGGCGCCGCAGTCGGGGCAGCGCACCACAATCGCGATCAGATCCCCAGGAGCCGCTTGAGGCGGCCCCGGTCGAAGCCCGCGATCACCTCGTCATCCACCGTGATGACCGGCACCGCCATCCGCCCGGTCTTGGCAACCAGCTCGTCGCGGGCGCCGGGATCCTCGGCAACGTTCCTTGCGGTGAACTCGATCCCGTGAGACGAAAGAAACTCTTTCGCCGCGTGACACGACTGTCAGGTCGTCGACCAGTAGACCGTCACTTGCCGGTTCGCCATCCTTGCCCTCCCGTGCGAAGACCCCTTGTGGCGAAACGATAAAGCCTGTAGTAACTAGAGACTCAAGCACTATTTTCGAGGACAGGGAGGGCGGCATGAAGACCGCATCATCTCTGGTGGCGATTGGACCCGTCTCGAAGCGCACCGGCTGCAACATCGAAACGATCCGGTACTACGAGCGTGTCGGGCTCCTCCAGGCACCCGTCCGAAGTCCCGGAGGCTACCGCCTCTATGGGAATCAGCACCTCAAGCGGCTGACCTTCGTCCGGCGGGCCCGGTCACTCGGGTTTTCGATCGACGAGGTCCGGACACTGCTCAAGCTCGCCGACGAGCGCAAGCGGCCGTGCGCGGAGGTCCGGGTCGTGGCCGCCGCGCACCTCGGGGATGTACGGGCGAAGATCGCCGATCTCCGGGCGATGGAGCGCGTACTCGACGAGACGGTCGCAAAATGCGCCAATGGGAAACAATCGGACTGCCCGCTTATCGAGGCGCTGTATAGAGAAGATTCCCCCTCGATCCCACCGTCCCCGCGCCGCCGTCGGAAAGGCTGACGTGAAGTGGCGCGCGCGGCTTTCGACGGCTCGCGGGCAGGTCCCCTCAGACCTCGCCGGCATCGGCAGCCTGCTTTTCCACAGCGCGCCAGCTCACGCACGAGGTAGGGATGACACAGTGCCTGCCTGGGAAGCTGCAAGTACCGAAATGTGCGGAGGGTCCCGCCTTTTTCTCAGGGATCTGCGTTGACCTCTTATGCGGAGGGGCGGTCCTCTGAGACATACCTTATCCGCGTGCAGCATAGCCCGCATTCCTCAGC
>JACORX010000129.1 GCA_016179165.1 Candidatus Rokuibacteriota bacterium
GAGGTAGGGATACGGGATGCGCAGGACGTTCACGAAGAGCCCGACCAGCGGGAGGTTCAGGATCAGGAGGACGAGGTTGCCGACGTACATCGACGCGATGAAGCCCCAGAAGAGCTCCGGCTGCTGCCGGATCAGGAGCGGCCCCGGCGACACGCCGTGGACCATCATCGCCGCTAAGAGAATCGCCGGGATCGGCCCGGACGGCACGCCGAGCGCCAGCATGGGGACGAGGGCGCCCGAGGTCGCCGAGTTGTTGGCCGACTCGGGGCCGGCCACGCCGGCCACCGCGCCCTTGCCGAACGCTTCCGGGTGGCGCGAGAGGCGGCGCTCCAGGGCATAGGAGACGAAGCTCGAGATGATGTGGGCGGATCCGGGGATGATGCCGATGAGGAAGCCGAGGAGCGTCCCCCGCCCGATCGGGGCCGCCGATTCCCGCCACTCCCGCCGCGACGGCAGGAGCTCGCGGAGCCGCGGCCTGATCACGTCCGGCGGCTTCGCCTGCCCCGCCGTGGCGAGGATCTCGGCGATCCCGAAGAGGCCGACGGCGACGGGCACCACGCCGAGCCCGTCCCCCAGCTCGACGAGGCCGTAGTGGAAGCGGAAGTAGCCGCTCATCTGGTCGATGCCGACCATGCCGAGGAGGAGCCCCAGGACGGCCATCGCCAGCGACTTGACCATGGAGCCGCCGCTCATGTACGCGAGCACGAGCAGGCCCAGGAGGAGGAGCGCGAAGTACTCGGGCGGGCCGAACCGGAGCGCGAAGTTGGCAAGCGGCGGCGCGAGCAGCATGAGCGCGATCACGCTGACGGTGCCGGCGATGAAGGAGCCGATCGCGGCGATCGCCAGCGCCGCCCCCGCGCGCCCCGTGCGGGCCATTGCGTAGCCGGCGATGCACGTCATCACCGACGCGGCCTCTCCCGGGATGCGCATCAGGATGGAGGTGGTCGAGCCGCCGTACATGGCGCCGTAGTAGATGCCCGCCAGCATCACGATCGCGTTGGTTGCGGAGAGCCCGAAGGTGGCGGGCAGCAGCAGGCTGATGCCGGCCAGCGGGCCGACGCCCGGCAGCAACCCGACCAGGGTCCCGATCACGCAGCCGACGAAGGCGTAGAGCAGGACGGGCGGCTGGAGCGCGACGGAGAAGCCCAACGCCAGGTTCTGGAGCGTCTCGGCCATCTAGATCCCGAAGGGTCCGCGCGGCAGCGGCACGCGCAGCAGGCTATCGAAGAGGTAGTAGGAGCCGAAGGACAGCGCGAGGGCGAACACGGTGGCGGCGAGAAGATTCCTGCGCTCCACCAGCCAGACGAGGAAGAGGAGAGCCGCCAGCATGGGCAGGCGATAGCCGAGGCGCTCGAGGCCGAGGCAGATGAAGACGCTGACAACCAGGATCACCAGGGCGCGGCGCGCCTCGCCCCAGCCCACTCCGGCAACGCGCGCGGCGCCGCCGCCCATCGCCCAGACGAGTGCGCCCAGGATGAGCAGGAGCGCCGCCAAGAGCACCGGGACGTAGCCGGGGCCCGGTTGCCGCAGGGTGCCGAGCGGGAGCGCCCGGCTCTCCCACATGACGAAGAGGGCAAGCAGGCAGAACGCGCTCCCGCCGATACGATCCGTCGTCAGCATAGCGATGGCGCCGAGAATATCACGGGGTCAGGGCTTGAATTCCGGCATCGCGCCCGGAACGCCTCGGGCTGCCCGATTATGGGGCGGGCGCGTCATAGCGCGGCCGAGCGGGGCCCTGTCCTTGGCGGCGGGCGTGTTCTACTCGGATCCGGCTCTCGACCAGCTCACGGCCAACGGCACCGAGTTCGGGATCAGTAGCTCGGCCGGCTCCTTCGTCATCGGAGAAGCGGGCTACCGGCTCAACCTTCGGGGCCGTCATCTACGCTCTGACGGGAGCGGGACGCACGCGCCGGGCGCGACGCTCACGCTGACGCTCTCGCCGAGCCGGACACGCGGCGGCGCCGGGCCGGCCACGCGGAGGACGACGTCGCTCTCCTCGATCCGGACCTGGTAGTCCACGCCATCGCCGAGATAGCTCGCGCGCACCACGGTCCCCGCGAGGACGGTGGCGCCCGGCGCGGCCGGGGCGCCGGGCAGGGCCCGCGGGGCCAACTCGATCTGGTGAGGGCGTATCGAGACCGCGACCGGCGCGCCGGGCGTCAGATCGGTCGAGGCGACGCGCAGGCGCAGGCGGCCGCGCGCGACGGTGCCGGTCCCGTCGGCGACGCCGTCGATCAGGTTGGTCTTGCCGATGAACTCGGCGACGAAGCGCGTGCGCGGACGCTCGAAGAGCTCTTCGGCGGTGCCGATCTGGGCGACACGCCCGTCCTGGAGCACCGCCACGCGGTCCGAGATCACCATGGCCTCCGCCTGGTCGTGCGTGACGTAGAGCGTGGTGATCGCGAACAACTCGTGCAGACGCCGGATCTCGAAGCGCATCTCCTCGCGGAGGTTTGCGTCCAGGTTGCTGAGCGGCTCGTCCAGGAGCAGGATCTCGGGCTCGACCACCAGCGCGCGCGCGACGGCGACGCGTTGCTGTTGGCCGCCGGACAGCTCGCCGGGATAGCGGGACCCGTACCCATCGAGCTGGACCGCCTTGAGCATCTCCGCCACCCGCCGGTCCCTCTCGCCCCTGGGCGTCCTGGCGAGCCGCAGCCCGTAGGCGACGTTTTGATCCACCGTCATGTGCGGCCACAGCGCGTAGCTCTGGAAGATCATCGCCATCCGGCGCCGCTCGGGCGGGACCACCGCCGCCGGCGAGGAGAGGCACCGCTCTCCGACCCAGATTTCTCCGGCTTCCGGCTTGAGAAAGCCCGCCACCAGCCGCAGCGTGGTTGTCTTGCCGCAGCCCGATGGCCCGAGCAGCGCCACCAGCTCGCCGGGCTCCACGCGCAGCTCGAGGCCCTGGACGGCGGCGACGTCGCCGTAGCGCTTGGTCAGACCCCGTATCGTCACCCCGGGCATCGCGCTTACCCCGCCGCGCTCGCGCCCGCCGGGGTCCCGGAAGACCTCTGCCCGAGGACGTCACGCCCGAGGAGCGTCTGCATCAAAGCAACGACGGCGAACGTCATCGCCAGCATGAAGATGCCGAGGACCGCGATGGCGCCGAACTGGCCTTCTTCCTTGAGGTCGAAGATCACGACCGACATGACCTTGGTATTGGGCGTGAAGAGAATGATCGAGGCGGACAGCTCGCGGATCACGCCGATGAAGATGAAGCACCAGGTGGCGATGATGCCGCTCTTGGCGAGCGGCGCGGTGATCTCGCGGAGCACGCGCAGGCGCCCGGCGCCCAGGATGCGGCCCGCCTCCTCCAGCTCGGAATGGATGCCGCGGAACGTGGCGTCGGACTGCGAGTAGCCGACGGGCATCTCCTTGGTCAGGTAGGCGATGAAGAGGATCCAGAGGGTGCCGTAGAGGAGGAAGGGCGGGCGGGTGTACGCGATGAAGAGGGCGACGGCGAGGACGGTGCCGGGAATGACGATGGGCGCCAGCGCGAGGAAGGCCAGGAGCTGGTGGCCGACGATGAGCTTGCGATTCGTGACATAGGCGAGGAGTGCCGCGAGCCCGGCGCCGGCGCAGGCCGTGAGCACGCCCAGCTCGAGCGTGTTGACGATGGCGCCCTGGGTCGAGCTGGACAGGAACGTGAACGACCAGTTCGCCAGCGTGAAGTTCTCCCAGGTGAGCGGCTGGGCCCAGGCGCGAGAGAACGCGGCCTTGGCGAGGATGCCGTACGGGAGGAAGACCGCGCAGCCGAGGACCGCGAGGCAGCCGAGGAGCGCAGGGTACCGCCACGCGCCGAGCGGAATCGCCCGGCGCTGCGCGCCCTTGCCGCCCACCGACGCGTAGCCACGCCGGCCGAGGAGCCTCTTCTGGACGAGCAGCAGGAGCGCCGTGGCCAGCAGCAGCGGCACGGAGAAGGCGGCCGCCGTCTCGACCTTGGGCGGGTAGTGGAAGAGCGCCCAGATCTGCGTCGTGATCGTGTGAAAACCCGCCGGCAGCGCGAGGATGGCGGGAGAGCCGAACAGCGCCAGCGCCTGCAGGACGGACAGGATGAAGCCGCTCAGGATGGCGGGCGCGACCATGGGCAGCGTGATGGTCAGCGCCACCCGGAAGCGGTTGGCGCCGAGGATGGACGCGGCCTCCTCGAGATCGGACGCGATCAGCCCGAGGGTATTGGCGATCATGATGTACACGTAGGGGAAGGTGTAGATCGCGACCACGAAGATCAGTCCCGGCATCGTGAAGATGTTGAGGAGCGGGTCGTCCGCGCCGGTCAGGCTCCGGTAGAGCTTGTTCAGGTAGCCGGCGTTCGGGCCGGCGAGCATGACCCACGCGAAGGCGCCGAGGAAGGGCGGCGTCACGAAGGAGGCCATGATGAGGCTCCGGATCACGCGAGAGCAGGGCAGGTCGGTGCGGGCGGAGAGCCAGGCCATGGGCGCGCCGATGGCGACCGACAGGAGCCCCGACCAGAAGGCCAGCACCACCGTGTTCCAGAGCGCCTTCTGGAGCTGGGGATCGGCGAACACGCGGGCGTAGTGGGCCAGCGTGACGCCGCGCTCGGCGCTCACGCTCATGTAGCCGAGCCAGCCAAGCGGCAGGAGGATCAGCAGCCCGAGCGCGGCCGCCGCCAGGACCCAGACGGGTGCCGACCGATCCATCGCGTGGAATCGCGGGATGAGGCCAGACATGGATCCCGGAGCGCTCAGTCGATCACCTGATCAGCCCGCGCAGCAGCGCGTGGTCACTGGTTTACCTGGTTCCTTCGAGAGGGCAGGACTCGCTGGTGGGCGTCAGAGGGCCAAGGACCGGCGCAGCTCACGCTCGACGGCATCCAGGTCCGCCTTTCCCATCACGCCGAGCTTCCGATCTATGATTCCGCGGGCAACCGTCCTGATGATCCCGGTCGCGACCGATGGGAACAGGAGGCCGGCACCCTTCCAGTCCGTGATCAGGTGATCTCCGAAGAGACGCCGCCCTACCTTGCTGGTGATGGCGGCGACCACGACCTCTTTCCTTTCTCGGCCGTACGCCGGCGAGCTGATCACCAGGGCTGGACGAAGCTTTCTGCCCGACTCGTCAGAGAACAGGAAGGCAACCAGAACGACGTCGCCTCGCTTACAGGCGGTCATACTCCGCGTCTTTGCGGTTGTCCCACAGCTCGGCCAGCACGGGATCGGCGCTCGCGGTCAGGCCCCCGATCTCCCCCTCCTCATCCCCGAGATCCTCCCGGAGACGTTCCTCGATAGCGTGGAGCACGTACCGCCTGATCGTCAGGTCGTGCTTGGCGGCCGCGAGCCGCAGCCGTCGGCGGATCCGCGGCTGCACGTCAATACTGATGCGGGGTCGCTTCGCTACCGATTCCATTGGTCGCGCCATGTTCGCCGCCTCCCCGGGGAGATTGACACGGACGCTTGATGGTGTCAATGACACCATCCTGCCGGCCTGTGGTCAGCGCTCGGTTCGTGTGGCCGCGGCCTTCCTACGCCCCGAAGAACTCGACGAAGCGCGTCTTGATCTCCTCGTTGCGCTTCTCCAGTTCCTCTGGATCCACGCGGAGCAGGTTCAGCTCGGAGAGCTTCGGCCGGTCCGCCGGGTACTTGACGTCGGGGTGGCCCACGTAGAGCCCCTCGCTGTCGGCCAGCACCTGCTGGAGGTCGCGGCTGAAGATGAAGTCGGTGAAGAGCCGGGCCGCGTTCGGGTGCGGCGCGAAGCTCGTGATGGCGCTCGGCGAGACGACGAGCGGGACGCCTTCCTTCGGGAAGACGATCTCGACCGGGTTGCCCTTCTTCTTGGTCTGGTAGAACGTGTAGTCGCCGCCGTCCGCCGCGACGGGCCGCTCGCCCGAGGCGACCACGCCCGAGGGATCGACCGCCGACTGGACCAGCATCGGCTTGTTCTGCGCCAGCTGCTTGAAGTAGTCCCAGCCGTGGAGATGCACCAGCGCCAGCACGTGGGTCGCGATCACGCCGCTGTACCCCGGATGCGCCGTGACGAGCTTGCCCTTCCATTTCGGATCGAGCAGGTCCTTCCACGTCCGCGGCGCCTCGGCCGCGGGCACGATCTTCGAGTTGTAGGCGATGACGTTCACGGTGGCGCGCAGGCCGTAGTGATAGCCGTCCTTGTCCTTGAAGGCGGCCGGGAAGCGATCGACGCCGGCCGGCGCGTACTTCATGAGGAGATTCTTCTGCTTCAGCAGCACATAGTGCCCGGCGTCCGAGGTGTGGACGACGTCGGCGATCTTGATGTTGGCCTGGAGCTCCTGCATGACGCGCTGGAGGATCCGCTCGGAGCCGGTCCGGTGGACCTCGACCTTGATCCCCGGGTACGCGGCCTCGAAGAGCTTGGCGACTTTCTCGGAGCTGGACAAGGCCAGCGAGGTGTACCAGACGACCTTGCCTTCCTTCTTCGCCGCCTCCAGCCGCGCGTCCTGGGCAGGCGCGGAGACGACGGAGAGGAGCAGGGCGAGAGCTGTCAGGCTTGTGGCGAGGCGAAGGCGTGTCATCGCGTCCCCCTAGGCGGTCAGAGAATCCATCAGGGCGGTCAGGTGCGCTTGCGCCGCGAGCTCTCCCGCGATCCTGACGACGCGGGCCGCCTGGTCTTCGGGCACGGCGAGAGCGGCATTGCCGAGGAACTTCGCCTCGACCTCCTCGCGCGCCATGGGAAAGTCCGGCCCCCCACGCGGGTGGTCCTGGCGTGCCTCGAGGAGACGGCCGTCGCGCAGGCGAATGGCAACATGCCCGATGAACTGGCGCGGGTAGTCGATGGTCGCGTCCACCTCGTACCCGACCTTGCCCGCTACGGCCAGCACCGCCTGGTCACGCGCCGCCTCGTCGGTGAACTCGGCAAGTGCCGCCCGTCCCCTCACGAGCATGAGCGCGAGCAGATAGGGCAGGCTGAACTTGGCGGCATAGCCGTTGGCCGGTCTATGCTTGCTGGCAAGCGGCTCCCAGAGTCGCGGGATCGACCCTTCGGCTGTGCGGCACCGGATGTCGACGATCTCCTCGGGCTTGATCCGGTGTTGCTCGCGGAGCCGGAGCGCGCAATCCATGTAGGGCTGGGCGATGGAGCCGCAGGGATAGGGCTTCAAGGTCAGCCCGGCCAGCTCCCATGTGCGGCCGAGGGTCGCGAGAAGAGCCTCGAGCGCGGCTTCCGCGTAGCCGCCGGCGAAGGCCTGGTAGAACCCGTGGGCGCCCTCGAAGACCGTCTCCGGCCCGGTGAATCCGGATCGCGCGAGGTGAGTGGCGGCCACTCCCGCGTGAGCGGCCCACCCGGGATGCAGGCGCTTGGTCCACGAACCGTCGGCCAGGTACTCGATGATGCCGCCGGCCTGGCTCCCGCAGATCCCGAAGGCGTGGACGAGCTGGTCCTCCGTGAGGCCGTAGAGCTTGCCCGCGACCGCCGCCGCGGCGAAGCTGCCCGTGAGAGACGTCGGATGGTAGTGACGCGCGTGGAACCTGCCAGGCACCGCGAGCCCGACCCGGCACATCACCTCCACGCCCGCGATCATCGCCTCGACCACCGCGCGGCCGGAGGCGCCGAGAGCCTCGCCGACGGCAAGCGCGGTGGTGACGGCGACACAGCCGGTGTGGACGATGGCGTCCTCCCGCGTGTCGTCGAAGTCGAGACCGTGGGCGAGCGTGGCGTTTGCGAGCACCGCGCTCGCCGCTCCCACCCGCGCCTTGGTGCCGATCAGCGTGCTCTCCGGGGGGCCGCCCAGGCGCTCGGCGGCCTGCAGGACCGCCCGGCCGAACTCCTCCCGCGACGACGCGAGGCAGCTGCCGAGGGTGTCGAGGGCGAGCGAGGCCGCCTTCGCGGCCACGGGCGGCGGCACCTGATCCAGCGCCAGGCCGAGGGCGAAGCGCGCGTAGCGCCGGGCGACCGAGGGACGCGGCACGTGCGGAAGATTACCACGGGAGTCAAACTGACCCCGATCCGGACAGGTGGATGCCGAGCCGGTCTCTGGCAGGCTCGACTCGGTATGGGAGGAGCGTTAGCCGCGCAGTGACAAGGGGAGAGCTGTGACAAGGAGGGAAGACCTGGGCAGCGGGGGGCCATGATCGAAAACGGGCTCTGTACTATCGCCATTCCCCACGCGGTCGAGCTGGCCGCACGAGCAGCAGAGGCTCGATCCAGTTCGCGGCCGGAACAAGCGGGTGGGTCTTGCCGGGACGTCGGCGACGCTGGTGAGCCGGGTGGCGCCCTCAGGATCGCCCAGGACCGGGGGCGGACAACGGGAAAGGCGCCTGCGCCTCGAGCCGCTCCAGCAGCGCCTGCACGTGGACCGAGAAGGCTTGACGGCGGTGCGCGGTGACGGGCGAGCCGGGGATGAACTTCTCGCCCAGCGGATTCACGAGCACGCCGCCCTTGCGCACGCGGTAGTCGAGGTGCGGCCCCGTGGAGAGGCCGGTGGTGCCGACGCGGCCGATGACCTGGCGCTGGCGCACCCGCTCTCCCCGGCGGACGTCCATCTTGGACAGGTGGTTGTACATCGTTTCGTAGCCGCGCGCGTGACGGAGCGTGATGGTGAGGCCGAAGCCGCCATCCCTTCCGGCCTGGGTCACCACGCCGTCGGCCACCGCGCGGACCGGCGTGCCGACCGGCGCCCCGTAGTCCACCGCGAGGTGCGGCCGCAGCCCACCCAGGATCGGATGATGCCGCGCATGGGAGAAGCCGGAGGTGATGCGGGTGAAGTCGAGCGGGGCGCGCAGGAACATCTTCCGCACCGAGCGCCCGGACGCGTCGTAGTACTTCCGCCGCCCGCCGCTGTCCTCGAAGGCCACGCTCGTGAGCAGCGAGCGGTCGGTGCTCGAGTACTGCGCGATCAGGATGTCGCCGTAGCCCAGGAGCGTGTCGCCGACGTAGCGCTTCTCCACGAGGAAGCGGAAGTGGTCACCCGGCAGCGAGTCGGCCGCGAAGTCGAAGTCCCACTCGAAGAGGGTGACGAGCCGCGCGGTGAGGCTGGCCGCCTCGCCGAGACGCTCGATACTGGCGAAGAGCGAGTCGCGCACCTCGCCGGCGAGCGCCACCACGCGCGTGTCCACGTCCGCGCGGACCGCGGTGACCGTCCAGCGATGGTCGCTGGGCCGGATCTCGTAGCGCTCCGCGGGGGAGCGCACGTACACGATCTCCCCGGGCCGTCCCTCCGGCCCCGGCACGACCGTCAGCTGCTCGCCCGGCGCGAGGTGGCGCATGTTGACGCTGCTCCGGAGGGCTGCGACGATGGCGGCGGCCTCGGCCCGCTCGACGCCGGCGCGGCGGAGCGCGGTCTCCAGGGTCTCGCCGCGCTTCAGCACGATCTCGATGGGGGCCGGGCGCTGGTCCGGGGCCGCGGGCTCGGGCGCCTGGCCGCTGTCGGGTCGCGCGCGGGGCGGCTCGGGCGCGCGCGTGCGGACGGCGACCCCGATCACGCCCAGGGCGAGCAGGACGGCGGCGGCGAGGCAGTAGGAGCGCTTCATGACAGTCCCGATAGGATACCTCGGGAGCGCGACGAACCCAACCTAAACGGCCACGGGCCGAGCGAAGGCGCCGGTGGCGCGACCTTCGCCGGTCCCGAGGAGAGGGTTACTCGCGGAGGGCGCCGGCGAGGAGGCCGCGAACCAGGTAGCGCTGGAAGCCGACCACGATGAGGATGGGCGGCAGGCTCGCGAGGAGCGAGGCGGCCGCGATGTCGCCCCAAGGCACTTCGAACACCCCGGGGAAGAGCGCGAGGGCCACCGGCACCGTGCGGCTGGCCTCGGTGGCGGTGAGGCTGTAGGCGAACAGGAACTCGTTCCAAGAAAAGAGGAAGGCCAGCAGTGCCGCCGAGGCGATGCCCGGCGCCGCTAGCGGCAGCACCACCCAGCGCAGCGTGGCCAGCCGGCCCGCGCCGTCCACCACCGCCGCCTCCTCGAGCGCGCGCGGGATCTCGCGGATGAAGCCCGCCAGCAGCCAGGTCACCAGCGGCAGAGTGAACGAGCCGTTGGCCAGGATCAGCGCGAGCCAGGTGTCGCGCAGGCCCAGGGCGCGCATCAGCAGATAGAGCGGGCTCACTGTGGCGATCTGGGGAAACGCGGTGGCCGCGATCATCGCGAGCAGGATGAGGCTGCGACCGCGCACCGGCAGCCGCGCCAGCGCGTAGGCCGCGAGCGCGCCGAGCCCCACCGCAAGGAGGGTGCTCAGCAGTGCGATGCCCAGGCTGTTGACGAGCGCCCGTGGCATGAGGCTCTGACGGAACACCACATCGTAATGGGAGAGCGTGAGACGGGTTGGCCAGAGATGCGTCAACGGCAGCAGCTCGGTGTCGGGCCGTAGCGAGGTCATCGCCTGCCAGAAGAACGGGGCGGCGTACCCTGCGAGCGCGAGCAGCACGAGCCCATCGCGCACCCGGCTGGCTCTCACGCCGTCTGATCCTGTCGGTTGATCACCCACAGGTATGCCACCGCCACGACCATGACGAAGGCGAAGACGACCACCCCGATGGCCGAGCCGAACCCCATCTGCAGGGTCTGGAACAGGGCCCGATAGGCGTACACGGTGAGCGTCTCGGTCGCGCCCGCCGGTCCGCCACCCGTCAGCACGAACATGATGTCGAAGGCACGCAGGGCGTCCAGCGTGCGGAAGAGCAGCGCGACGAGGAGGATCGGGCGCACCAACGGCCAGGTGATGCGCGCGAAGGCCTGCAGGCCCGCGGCGCCGTCCACCTGCGCAGCCTCGTAGAGATCGGCCGGGATCGTCAGCAGGCGCGCGAAGCAGAGCAGCGTCACGAACGGCGTGGCGCGCCAGACGTCGGCCGCGATCAACGCGGGCAGCGCCAGGTCGGGGTCCCCGAGCCAGTTGATGGTCCGGCCGCCCACGAGGAAGTTCACGAGCCCGCCCGCCGGATGGTAGAGCCACTCGAACATCTTGGCGGTCACCACCGAGGGCAGCGCCCAGGCCAGCAGCAGGAGCGCCAGGGCCACGCGGCGGCCGCGAGACTGGCCCCGCAGCGCGAGCGCCATAGCGAGCCCCAGCCCGCACTCGAGCGCCACGGAACACCCCGTGAAGACACCGGTGACCCACGCCGCGTTCCAGAAGCG
Organism: Candidatus Rokuibacteriota bacterium; assembly: GCA_016179165.1. Classification (GTDB taxonomy): domain Bacteria; phylum Methylomirabilota; class Methylomirabilia; order Rokubacteriales; family CSP1-6; genus AR37. The sequence goes on from JACORX010000129.1 coordinate 11,058, forward strand.
GGTGTCGACGGCGAGGAACGCATAGTGATCGAGGCCGGCCCAGCGCGAGATCGAAAACACCGGCACGCGGTATTGGAAAGAGAGCCACAGCACCCACAGCGCCGGGTAGACAGTGAGGCCGCCGAGCACGGCGAGCGCGGGCGCGAGGAGGATCCAGGCGAGGCGGTGGTCGGTCACGGGGTGATGGCCCGCAGCAGGTGCTCGACCTGAGCGGTGCCGTCGCGGATGGCCTGGTCGGGTGACTTGCGCCCCACGAGGACCGCGGAGAACTCGGGCTGGAGCGTGGTGGAGAGCATGAGGTAGTAGGGCGTGATCGGGCGCGGGCGCCCCTTCTCCATCAGCCCGAGCAGGGCGGGCAGGCTCGGATCGCGCGCGACCAGGGCCGCGTCTTGGTAGAGGCTCGGCCGCGAGGGCCGGAGCGCCGCGCCCTCGGTCATCGCCCGCTGCGCGGCCTCGCTCGTGAGAAAGCACGTTAGATCGACCGCGAGCGTCCGGTGCCGCGTGCGCGCGCTGACCGCGAGGTGCGCGCCGCCGGTGGAGGCGGCGCCCACCGGGCCGTGGCGCAGCCGCGGCAGCGGCGCCACGCCGACCTTGCCGCGCACGCGCGAGTCCGGCAGCTCGAAGAGATCGAGCGCGTAGGGCCAGTTCCGCAGGAAGATGGCCCGCCCGTCGCCGAATGGCCGCCGGGTCAGCTCCTCGTCGGCCGCGGTCACCCAGGCCGGGCTCACCCCGCTCTCGATGAGCCCGCGCAGAAACGCGAGCGACTCCCGCGCGCGCTCCCGCTCAGGGAACGGCCGGCCCACGTCGTCGAGCAGCCGTGCGCCGTTGGCCCACAAGGCCTCCAGCACGTTGACCATGCCGCCTTCATACTGCTTGCCCTGCCACAGATAGCCGTCGAGTCGGGGATCGCCCTCGCCCGCGCGGATCCGGCGGACCTGCGCGGCCAGAGCCTCGTAGGTCTCGGGCGGCGTGAAGCCGTACTTGGCGAGGAGATCGCGCCGGTAGTAGAGGAGGCCCACGTTCATGAACCACGGCAGCGCCCAGAGACGACCGCCCTGCACCGCGGGCTCGATGGCGGTGGGGAAGTGCGCGTCGCGCTCCGCCGCGGGCACGAACGGGGTCAGGTCCAGGATCCAGCCCGCTCGGGCGAACTCTGGCACCCAGATGAGATCGAGCATCATGACGTCGAAGGGCGGGCTGCCCCCCTCGAGGTTGATCACGTAGAACTGGTGCTGCTCGTCCGAGCTCCACGTCAGCGCCTCACTCTGCACGCGCACGCCCGGGTGCCGGGCCTCGAAGCGCCGGAGCAAACCGGGCAGCGGATCGGCGGGCCCCAGAATCTTGGCGTGCTTGAAGACCAGTGTCACCAGCGCGCCGCTGCCCGCCCGCTCGCCGCAGCCGCCCGCGGTCAGCGCGAGCAGGAGGAGCGGCACGAGCAGGACGGCGCGCGCCGGGCGGCGAGCCATGAAGGCGGCGCCCCGGCGGGCTAGCCCCCGGCCAGCAGATCGCGCAAAGTCCGGCCTTCGTCCTTGAACCAATCGAAGTGGATGCTCATGTCCCAACCCATGCGCAGGCCGGTCCTGATGACGTGACGCTCGGCCTCGACGACTCGGGGGGTGGCTCCACTGTCCCGCGAGCCCGATGCTCGTCGAGTAGTCGGCTGGCCGGAACTGAACCATGTCGACGCCGATCACCCGCAGCATCGCCTCCATGTTCTCCACCGCGGAGGCCTTCTCGATCATCACCGCCACCACCGCCGGGCACGCCGAGTGGATGTGAGTACCCATCGAGGGCGGGCCAGCCCGCCGAAATTCCCGGAGTCGATGGCGCCGCATGCGCCGAGTCTAGAGGGGCGGGCACGCCCCGTCAATCACCGCGTCCCGAGCGCGGTTGAAGGACAGGTCGCGGTGTTTCACCCTCGCAGTGAATCCGGTACACGGCCCGCTGGGGGTTCTTCGCCGGTACGCCGGACGGGAAGAGGTGAGACATGAAGCGCGAATGAGTTGAACGGCCCGCGCCCTAGGAGCGACTCACGCCGGGGGCCTTGGCCTTACCAGGACCGCGAGGGGCCCGATGGCCGGCGGGCCCGCGGAGCTCTCGATCGTGCCGCTTCGCCCCGCGCACGAGATTCACCTGCTTCCTCTCCCGGGCGTATTCATGGTCTACAGGGGCGCACTCGATGCCATTCTCTTCCTTCGGCCAGAGCATGCGCGAGCCAGCTTCCTTGCCGCCCTCGGTGCCGATCTCGGGACGCTCTTGGTCTTGGTCTGGTTAGCTTGACCCTTCGTATCCCATGGTCTCGGCAGTACCATGTGACGATGGGTTTGAAGCTTCGGCTCTTCCTGGTGCTCATCGTGCCGCTGATTCTGGTGGCCGGCGTCTATGGTGTGGTCCGGGTCCGTCAGCAAGCCACTCAGCTCCTCGAGGCCGAGCGCCGCGGCGCTGCGGCCGTCGCGAGAGCCGTTCAGATAGCGGTGGAAAACGCATTGAGCGACCGGCAGGTCTCCGACATCCGCCGGCTCGTTTCGGAAATGGTCGGCGAGCATGAGCAAATCGATCGGATACGCATCTTCGACCGCTCGCTCGTGTCCGTGGGGTCCGCGTCCGGTCCGCAGAACCGCGCAGAGCTGCAAGGGGAGGGGCGGCTCCGGCGCGTTCTGGAGACGGGTCACGCCGAGGCCGCGTTCGAAGGACCGAAGATCTTTGTCTACGTGATGCCGCTCCGGGGGCGCAAGGGCGAGATCCAGGGCGCCCTCGAGATCGCCTTCCAGTCCTCCGTCCAAGCCCGCGTGAGTCGGGCCACCCAGGACATTCTCGTCGCGGTGAGCGTCCTCACCCTCGTGCTTGCGCTTCTGACGGCGCTCGTCCTGCAGCGCCAAGTGCTGCGCCCGCTGTCTAGACTCGCCGGGTCCATGCGGGCGCTGGGCGAAGGGCAGCCCGCACCGCCTCTGCCTGTGCACCGCCAGGACGAGTTCGGCGCGGTGGCCGAGGCTTTCAATCGTATGGTCGGTCAGCTCGATGCCGCACACCGGCAAATTCTAGAGAAGGGCGAGCACATGCTCGATCTCGAGCAGCAGTTACGCCGAGCCGCCACCCTGGCCATCGCGGGAAAGCTCGCATCGAGCATCGCCCACGAGGTCGGCACGCCGCTCAATATCATCGTGGGGCGCGCCGAGATCCTGCTGCGCTCGCTTCCGGCAGATGATCCCGGGCGGGCGGAGCTGCAGGTCATCGTCGGCCAGATCGATCGTATCTCGGGCATGATCCGCTCGCTTCTGGACACGGTCCGCCCCCAGAAGCCCGAGGTCCAGCCCGTCGCCCTCGGACCGGTGGTGGAGCGATTGGTCCCGCTGCTGGGCTACCTGGGGCGTGGGGGTGGCATCAGCATCGTCACGGACGTGCCGCCCGATCTCCCGCAGATCGCCGCGGATCCCGGCCAGCTCCAGCAGGTCCTGAGCAACCTGCTCATGAACGCGCTGGAGGCCTCACCTCCCGGAGGCCGCATCACCGTTACGGCGCGGGCCTGCCTGAGTGATGGCCGCCCCGGTGTGGCCACGGCGGTGACGGATTCGGGCCCCGGCA
>JACORX010000130.1 GCA_016179165.1 Candidatus Rokuibacteriota bacterium
AGCCGGAAGACCTTGCCCTTCCGGACCAGCTTCGCGGCGTTCACGATATCTTCTGGTCTGATGTAGTTGAGGACGCCCAGCTCGTCGTCCGGCCCCCACTTGCCCCAGTTGCGGCACTTCGCCACCATGTCCCGAACCGGATCAGCCATGATCGCAGCCTCCCTTTCGTCGGATGTGCCCATTGCAGGCCGGGCCGGAAGAGAGTATCAAATAGCGAGGAGGTTCGACCAATGGGCTACAGCCTCGAGCAGTTCGCCGACGCGTGTCATCGCATTCTCACGGAGGATCCCGGTCCCAAAGGGCGCACGAAGGTGTGCGCGCTCGTCCAGGACGTCCTCCAGGACGAGGCCTTCGTCGCCACGCATCTCGGCGACGAGGTGCCGGAGCGCAAGATCCTGTACGAAGACCCGAAGCTCGGCTTCTGCATCCTCGCCCACGTCTACAACGGGGCCAAGGAGAGTCAGCCGCACGATCACGGCCCGTCCTGGGCGATCTACGGGCAGGCGCGCGGCGAGACCGTGATGAGCGACTGGGCCATCGTCGAGCCCGCCTCCGAGAACAAGCCCGGCACGGTGCGCCACGTCAGGGCCTACCCGCTCAAGCCCGGCATGGCGAAGGTCTACCACGAGGGCGAGGTCCACTCTCCGCGGCGCGAAGGCTCGACGCGGCTCATCCGCATCGAGGGCACGAACATGGACAGGGCGACGCGCCTCTCCTACCAAAGCGTCTAGCGTGGCGCCGGACCTGTCATTGGCGTTACATGCTCTCGTGTTGGAATGAAGTGGTTCTATGACAACGAAGGCCCCCGGGGAAGACCCTCCGGCGAGGCGGGTCATGCCTGAGAACCGCCTCTATGTTACTTACGCGTAGAAGGGCAACCCCACACCCAGCACGCTGCCGCTGAGCATTGAGTCGACAAGTCCGTGGATCCGCTCTACCGTTAGCCCTGAGACTCGGGATGCTGTGGACTGTCTTTCCGAGGTCGCTTCACGGGGGGCCACGCGATGGCCGTCTCGGCCCATGGGCTCGCCACCACCTCAAGGATCTTCGGCACGAGCACCGACAGGATGCTCAGCGCGGCGTTGACCGAGTCGCGGTTCTTGCTCACTCGATAGGTGGCAGATCCGTGAACGAGGTGGTCCCGAATGTCCTCGATCCGGCGGAGCGCGATGGCGAGGTGATCGCTCCACCGTTTCTCCCGACGTGACGACCTCGCTTCTTTGCGTTTGCTCTCGATCTGCCTCTCCACAGCGGACGTTGTGCCTGCCTCCCAGTAGGGCCTAAAGTGCCACTTGTCTCTCACCACGTCGTCCACAACCCCGGTCAGCGAGTCGAGCGCCTTTGCGATGAGCCCGTTCCTGTCGAGGAGGCATATCTTCCGGCAGAACTCATTGATCTCAGAGTTCACGTAGGGAGCCAGCCCGCCAGGCGCGAGGCCAGCTACCCCGACCCTAGCGTCCCACCCGAATCCTCCGAAGAGGGCGTTGAGCGCGATCCAATAGCAGATGAACCGGAGGTCCGGGTCGTCGGCGTGGCAGTTGGCGGCAAACGCCCAAGATCGGGCTCGCTGAAGACGATCCAAGTACCCTTGGCTCTTCGCTCCGCGGGGCCGCACCTTCCAGTACGCGTCTCCGATACTTGTCTCTACACGAGCATCCATCTCCCTGGGCGTGCTGAGTGCCCGTCGGGCCTGCTCGAGAACCACCTGCGCCCACTTCTCCAGGACGGCGGAGGGAACATCGAACTCCTCGGATCCGTGTGAGGACGCCACCTTCGACAGGTTCGCTAGGACTGCGGCCACCTTCTCGTCCGCCGTCACAGGAGTTCGGCCAAGAGTAGATCGCTCGCCTGCCCCGCCCTGTCGACCCTCATTCTTCACCGGCACGGCCTCCCAACACCTGCGCGATCTCCGAGCGAATCAACGAAAGGTCCCGCGCCCGGCGTTTAACTGGCAGGCCCGTGGGCAAGAGAGTTGCGGGCCGGCGCAAGCCGGGTGCGTTCACGATGAACCTTTGACCGCGCACCTCTTCGAGCTTCGTACCGCGCTTGAACTCGAAACCGTCCGATCCAAAAACCTGGCCAGCTGCATAGCAGGCGACCCGGCCCATCGGAACGATCGTGGTCGGTTGGACGCGTGTCAGCTCGTGTCCCAAGTGCGCCTCGACGCTATGCTCAATCAGCCGGCGTTCCTGCGGACGCAAGTTGCGCGCAGATTTGCATAGAGGCCACTTCACTGCTTGGATGAGAAAGAGGCCAAGGGAGCAGAAATCTTCGAGGCACCCTTCGGATCTTGACGGTCGAAGCTGGAGGTCCTCCGCGGCCAGGATGCCAAGGAGGTGATCACGCAGATCGTCCTTGCGCGGCGGAGGCGCCCAGAAGCCACCGGTGATGGGAAGCGCCTCGGAGATGAAGAGAAGGTTAACGGCTCGTGGTTCGGGGGGGCGAATCGGAGGAGCGTCGATCTGGAGCAACAGGCCTAACCCCAAGCGCTTGCAGTCCGAGCAGATGTCTATGCCCTCCTGCAACTCCTCCCACGCGCCCACGTTGCCTCCTACCTCCGTCGGTTGCTCGCCCCTAGTCAGCCCGGGCAGCCCCGATCAGTCGCGTCCTTCAGGAACCAGTCGAAGGCCTTCCACACGCTCGAAATGCCGGCGATTGAGCGTCATCAGCGGCAGGTCATGGCTCAGGCAACAGGCCGCGATCCACGCATCGTTTGGAGCGATCGGATAGCCGTTCACCTCGCAGACCGAGCAGACGCGGCCCCAGGCGCGACTTACCTCACCCGTGTATGGGAGGACCACCACGGTGCGCAGCCAGGCCTCGAGGGCATCCATCCTCTTCGCTCCCCACCCCCGTTTGAAGGCGCCCTTGAAGAACTCCCCGACCGTGACGAAGGTCACGCACGGAGTCCGCCCCTCCAGGTGATCCTGAAGTTGTGGAGGGAGCGAGCCTCTCTGGATGTGTGAGGCGGCGTCAGTATCGAGGACGAGATAGTCCACCGCCCGGCGAGCGCTTACGCGGGCCCGCGCTCACGCGCTCGGTAGGTCTCGGCCAGGAACTCTTCGAGCTCCGTGTCGGACTCCCAGAGGTCAGCTCGAAGATCACCGACGCTCTCAACCGCTGCAACGCCCTGACGCTGAGCCAACTCCTCAACGGAGAGATGCTCCCAGAAGCCTGGGCCCTGACGGTCGCCAGGGACAGCGATGGGTTCGATGTCGGCGATCACGACACTGCGGAGCCGTCCGTGCTCTCCATCACGCTCCCCCTGGCCCACGACACGGACGTATTTCGTGAGAAGATCCAGCACCGCCTCCCGCTGATCGTCCTGAAAGACGCAAGGCACCGGAGGTCCATAGGGCGGATGCACCCGGCACCGACGCCGGGACTGGTCGAAGTCGGCCATAAGCAAGCGGCCCTCGACCGTGACGAGATCCCGCACGGGTTCCCGGATCCGCCGGACGATGTGGTCCCGCACAGTACTCGTGTACTCGATCACCTGCGAACCACCCTGCTTCGGCCGCCGCATCTCGATGCGGTCCACTCCACGCTCGAAGACGCTGCCGAGTTCTCGCCATGCCAGGAGAACTCCGGCATCCCATCCAGAGGGTAGGCTTGGAGTCTCGGAGAGGTGGTGTAGCCCTTCCACGAGCCGGTCGAGCGCGGCCTCGCCGAGATCCAGCTCGGCGAAGGGACGCTCCGCCGCACCCAGATCGAGCTCGAGGACGGCGCTGCCGCCCCGAAACCCGACAAGATCAAGGCGACAAAGATCGGCCACGTCGGCGGGCCGTCGACCAGGACGGAGGCTCGTCGCCTCGCCTCGCAAGATCAGCGCGACACGCTCGAGAGCAGCCTGCACGTGCCGACCAACGTGAACCAAGTCGGCGAGAGCCAGTCGGCCCTCGCCCACACCTGGACCTGTCAGCCTGATACTAAGCGATGGTTCACCCTTGTCCATTCCACTCACCTTTTCACCCAGTTGCCGCGCTCTCTTCCGGCGGGACGGTGCCTGCTTGGTGCTCAGGAACCCTACGCCGCTCCGGAAGCGCCGTCAAGCAGGGACCCCTCAGACTCAGGGATCGGAGGCAACGAGCGACTCACCTATGATCCACCCGAGTGGGTCAGGCGCAGCCAGTCCTGGAAGCGAGATCTACCGGACTCGGCTCGTCACAAAGGCGTGCTCAGGCACCGAAGGGTAGATCTTCGTTCCCTTTCGCGGCCGTCGGCGTGGAGGCGGCTGGGCGCTCATGTGGGAAGATACGCTTCGAGGACTTCGGTCCAACCAGTGCGCCTGGCGAAGTCCAACTCTCGGTAGCGGACGGATGGATTGAGGGACGCCGCGAACCAGATCGACATGGTCTGCTCCCCAAAGTTCTAGACAACGGAGGATTAGAAGTTCGCCTCGGCCCACCTGGGAAGCTTACGAGACCACCCCAGAGCCGATCTGCAACCCTACGGGTTAGACGCGGCGGGTGTTGTTATCGGGGAACGGGTACTCCATGTTGCGCGCCGTCGCGCGGCCGACGGTCTCACCGAAGTAGCGGATGACCACGCGGAGCGCCATGTCGATGCCGGCCGAGATGCCGGCCGACGTGACGACGTTGCCGTCCTCCACGACGTGGAGCTTCTCCTCGACCGTCACGGCCGGGAAGGAGTCCCGCATCCAGCCGAGCGAGCGCCAGTGTGTCGTGGCGCGGCGGCCGTTCAAGAGCCCCGCCTGCCCCAGCAGCATCGAGCCCGTGCAGACCGAGGTGAGCGTCTCGACCTGTCGCCCGCGCGCTCCAATCCACTCCAGCAGACGCGCATTCTTCATCTCGGCGCGCGTGCCCCAGCCGCCGGGCACCACGAGGATGTCGAGCGGCGGGCAGGTCTCGAGCGTGACGTCGGGGATGACTTTCAACCCGCCCGTGGCAACCACGGTGTCCATCGTCTCGGCGACCAGCAGCACCACGAAGGGCGACGGCTCCTCGCGGCGCGCGGCCTCGTTGAGCCGCGTCACCGAAAAGACTTCGAACGGCCCGCAGAAGTCGAGCACCTCCACGTTCGGAAAGATCAGGATGCCTACCCGCTTGCGGTCCATCGGCTCTCCTTTCGAAGCGGACTATATCGCAAAACCCTTCGTCTGGCTTCCGGTCGCGTGCTGGGCTAGGATAAGCGGCACGCTCGCCCGTGAGGAGGATCGCCATGAATCGCTACGATCGGCACCAGCAGGACGTCGGCAACATCCTCATGCTGGAGCACGTGAACGTGCGCGTGCCCGACCAGCGGACCGCCACGGCCTTCTACATCCAGGGCCTTGGCTTTACGCGCGACCCCCACATCATGGTCGGGGTCGAGAACATGTGGATCAACATGGGCCAGACGCAGTTCCACCTGCCGACGGGTAGGCCGAACGCCATGCGCGGCCACGTCGAGATCGTGGTTCCCGATCTCGACGCGCTCGTGACACGGCTGGGAAGCGTCCGCGAGCTGCTCGCGGGCACGAAGTTCGCCTACAGCGTCGAGGACAAATACGTCGCGGTCACCGCACCATGGGGCAACCGGCTCCGCTTGTACGCCGCCGGGCCGTCGTTCGGCGACATGACGCTCGGCATCACCCACGTTGAATTCCCCGTCGAGCCCGGGCGGGCGGCCGGCATCGCGCGCTTCTACGAGAAGGTCATGGGCGCCCCCGCAGCGGTCACTCCCGACGCGGACGGCGTGGCCGCGCACGTCAGGATCGGCCGGCGCCAGGAGCTCGTCTTCCGGGAGACGACGGCGCCCATCCCGGCCTACGACGGCTATCACATCGCCATCTACATCGCGAACTTCTCCGGCCCCCACGAGTGGCTCGATACGCACGGGCTCGTCAGCGAAGAGAGCATGGACTACCAGTACCGCTTCAAGAAGATCGTGGACCCGGACACGCGCGAGTGCCTCTGCGTCATCGAGCACGAGGTACGGAGCTACACGCACCCAATGTTCATGCGCCCGCTCGTGAACAGGAACCCCGCCCAGCGCCAAGCCTCCTACCAGCGTGGCCGCGACGCCTTCTACCCAGGCGGGTAGCAGGCGGCTCAAAAAGGCCCAGATGCGAGGCGGCGCCCGATGGGCCGCACGAGAGGCGTAGTTCCTCTACGTTGAGCGTGCGGCCGAGGGCGCCAACGAAGCAGATGGACCTTTTTCAGCCGCCTGCGCGGACCCGTCGGTCAGAGCGTGCGAAGCACGCCGGAGGCCGGTCCAAAGCGGACGAAGGCGCAATCCATCGAGTGAACGACGCCCCGGGACTGTCGCCGGTCGGCGTGTCGATTCGCTCCGAGCACTGGGCGAGCTTCCCGGCGCCGCTCCCCATGCCGCCGATCCACCATGACGTGAACCCCTTCGACTGCAGCCATCCCACGCGTGAGGTACTCGTACAGACTTTGATCGCTGCGCCTGACCACGATCAGCAGCCGGAGATCGGCCGATGGGCGGGAGCTCGCCGCCCCGAGAAGCTGCGTCAGGTGTCGCTGGCAGACGCCGTGCGTTTCGACGGGGTCCTCCAGCGGCTCGCGCTCCCCGAGGTCGGCGGGCGACCCTTCGGCCCGGCACCACGCGCAGATCGCTCTCATCGCGGGCTAGGCGCGCCTACGGCAGTTGGATATTGCCGCTCTCGCGCGGGCCGCCGAGCCCGCCGAGACCCAGCCGCCATGGTCTCGGGCCTCTGGGCGCCGCTCAGTTCGGGACGATCGCAGCGCGGGTGACGTAACCCTTATCCTGCTGGGCGAACGCTTCGTTGACCTGCTCGAGCGGGAAGTGGAACACCGCCGGCTTCGCTGTCTCGGCCAATTCGCGCTTCCTCCTGGGACCTCGTGCTGTCGCCGCAACCCACCGGGCGCCGACAGCATACCCGATCACCCGTCCGGGCGGAAAGCCGCGTCTCTAGTTGCCCATTACGATGCCGCCGTCCACATTGAGGGCCTGCCCGGTCATGTAGTCAGAGTCGGGCCCGGCCAGGAACGCCACCACGCCGGCGACGTCCTGTGCCCGCTCGGGGCGTCCCAGCGGGATGTTCCGGATCCGGCGCTTCCACACTTCGCCCTGCCCCAGACCCTCGAGGGCGCCCCACTCGAGGTCGATCTGCTCCCACATCGCCGTCTCGACGGCTCCCGGGCAGACGCAATTGGACGTGATCCCATGCGGGGCCAACACCTGGGCGGCGGAGCGCGTGAGGCTGACCACGCCGGCCTTGGAGGCCGAGTAGGGCGTCATCAGGTGGTTGCCTCCCCGATACGAGGCGATCGAGGCCGTCTGGATCAGCTTGCCGCGCAGCTCCGACTCCGGCATGAGATCCTGGTCAAGCATCTTGCGCGCCACGGCCTGCAGGACGAAGAAGACGGCGCGGAGGTTGACGTCCATCACGCGGTCCCACTCGTCCCCCGTCACATCGAGCATCGGCTGGACGCGGATGACGCCGGCATTGTTGAATAGCACGTCGAGCCGCCCCCAGCGCCGGTACGGCTCGTCCACGATGCGCTCGATGTCCTCGGGGCGCGTGACGTCGGCTCGGACCGCCACCTGGCCCAGCTCGGCCGCGAGTTTCTCCGCGCCCGCGCCGTCGAGGTCGGCGAGGACCAGTTTCGCGCCGTCGGCCGCAAGCCGCCGCGCGCAGGCCGCCCCGATCCCCCGAGCCGCGCCCGTGATCAGCACCGTCCGTCCCGTCAACTGGCCCATCGCTCCTCCTCCTGTCTCATCCGATCGTCGAGTGTGCCACAACTCCAATCGCAACGTGCGCGCTGGGGACGACCCTGCCGGAGTTCAGTGCTCCGCGCCGGGAGTCACCGATGGCGGGCGCGGGCGACGAGACGAGGGACAACGCCAGCGCCAACAGACCGTACGCGAGCTTCAGAGGCGGGTCCCCGTTCGGGAGCCTGTTATCGGCCCGTCTTGAGGCGATAGACCATGAGCTCCAGCTCCTGTCGGATTTGCCCGGGCAGGCGCCGGCCGAAGGGACCGAAGAAGGCGCTGAGGTCGCCGAGGGCATCGAGCCACTCGTCCCGGTCCCAGGCCAGCGCCCGCTCCACGCGCCGCCGGTCGATGTCGAGGCCGCTGAGATCCAGGGCGTCGGCGGTGGGGATGAAGCCGAGCGGCGTCTCGACGGCCTTGCCGCGGCCATGGATGCGGTCGACCATCCACTTGAGGATGCGGGCATTCTCACCGTAGCCCGGCCACAGGAAGCGGCCCTCGGCGTCGCGCCGGAACCAGTTCACCCGGAAGATCTTCGGCGGATTGGCGAGCCGCGGGCCCATGGCGAGCCAGTGCGCGAAGTAGCTCCCCATGTTGTAGCCGCAGAACGGGATCATCGCCATGGGATCGCGACGGACCACGCCCACCTGGCCGGTAATGGCCGCCGTGGTTTCGGTGCTCATGGCCGCGCCGAGAAAAACGCCGTGCTGCCAGCCGAAGCTCTCGAAGACCATGGGAATGACGTTCGTCCGCCGGGAACCAAAGATGAAGCCTGAGATGGGCACGCCCTGCGGATCCTCCCAGTTGGGCGCGATCGAGGGGCACTGACTGCCCGGTGTGGTGAAGCGCGAGTTGGGATGCGCGGCCGGCGCCCCGCCCGGCGCCCACGGCCTGCCCTGCCAGTCGAGCGTGCCCGCGGGGGCCTCGGTGCCGATCCCCTCCCACCAGGGCTCCTTCGCCGGGGTCGTCGCCACGTTGGTGAAGATGGTGTTCGAGCGCACCATCTGGATTCCGTTGGGGTTGGTGGCAGCGCTGGTATTGGGAGCGACCCCGAAGAATCCACGCTCGGGATTGATGGCGCGGAGCTGGCCCTCCGCGTCGACGTAGATCCAGGCGATGTCGTCACCCAGGGTCCACGCGCGGTAGCCGGGCAGCTTCGAGACGACCATGGCGAGATTGGTCTTGCCGGACGCGCTCGGCATGGCCCCGCCGAAGTAGGTGATACGCCCTTCGGGGTCCTCCACGCCGAGAATGAACATGTGCTCGGCCATCCAGCCTTCCTGTCGCGCCTGGTACGAGCCGATGCGCAGCGCGTGGCACTTCTTTCCGAGGAGGGCATTGCCGCCGTAGCCCGATCCCACGCTCCAGATGAGCTTCTCCTCCGGGAAGTGGAGGATCAGGCGCCGCTCCGGTGAGAGGTCACCCATCCCGTGTAGACCCGCGATGAAGTCGTCGGCGGCGCGCATGTGGTCGATGGCAACCTGCCCCACGCGCGTCATGATGTGCATGCTCGCCACCACGTAGGCGCTGTCGGTGACCATGACGCCCGTGCGGCTGGCGGCCGAGCCGGCCGGCCCCATGAGATACGGGATAACCCACATGCGCCGGTCCTTCATGCTGTGCTTGAAATAGGCGCCGGCCTTGGCCTTGGCTTCGGCTGGGGCCATCCAGTTATTGCTGGGGCCGGCGTCCTCTGGATCGCGCGTGCAGATGAAGGTGAGCTGCTCGGTGCGCGCGACGTCCTGCGGGTGGCTCCGGTGGAGGTAACAGCCCGGATAGGTCTTCTGGTTCATCTCGAGGAGCGTGCCGTCGCGGAGCATTTCCTCGACGAGCCGGTCGTACTCCTGCTTTGACCCATCCGCCCAGATGACCTTGCTCGGCTTGGTCAGCGCCGCTGCCTCGTCCACCCACTTCTCGACGACATGCGTCTTGCTCATGGACTGGTCCTCTCGGAGGTGGGGTTCGCTGCAAGCGGCTCCCCGGCATTCTAAGGTGGGGCGCGCGTCGTGGCAAGCTCCGTGCTATTCAGGGCGGATGCGGCTCGCGGACTACCGAGTTTCGGGGAAGTCGTCCCTGGTGGCGGTGCTGTTGGCTGGAGTCAGCTCGAGCTGCTTGCTCTCGCCGGGCTTGAGCTCGACCCGGAGCCGCCAGATGGGCCGGCCGGCGATTCGGTTGGTGAGCTTGTAGGAACCCACGGGCACCTTCAGGAAGCGGAACCCGCCGTCCTCGTCGGTGCGGATCCTGCGGTACTCATCCTTGGTCGGGGTGCCCTGCTGGCCCACCAGGAAGAGCTGCAGGCGCCGCATCGGCCCGGGCGCCTTGCCGTCCTCGCTGAACGCCGCGTGGCCCTCGAGGCTTGCCTCTTCGCCGCCGAGCTGCTCGGTCACGGCCGGCGGCGGGGCGGTCGGCCGCGGGAGCAGCCCGGCATTCGCCAACCAGTTGCGGGCGACCCCGGCCGCCTCCGACGCCGGCGGGGCCTGCTCCAGCACCCACCTGAACTCGCGCGCCGCCTGGTCCCTGAGCTTGAGGTAGGACACGGCGACAGCGAGCCCGTAGTGCAGTCCTACGCTCCCGGGCTCGGCGGCCAGCGCCCGGCGGTAGAGTTCGGAAGCGCGCTGGTAGTCGCCGGCCTGAAGCGCCTCGAGCGCGCTGGTCGCGTCGGTCGCCTGCGTGCTCGGCTGGGGCCCGGGCTGGGTCGCGTTGCAGGCCAAGAGGAAGAGCCCGAGCGCGAGAGACACCGGCCGCAGGGCACCCGGGATCATCCGGGGACTTCCCTGTACGTGCCTGACTTGAGGTTGAAGCTCTGCGACAGCGACAACCCGTTGTCGCCGTTCTTCGCGTAGGCGCAATTGTAGATGATGGTCGAGTTGCCGGTTGTCTGGGAGTCGATGGAGGTCGTGGAGGTGTCACGTATGTTGTGGCTGATGACGCCACCCACGATCCGGCCAGTGCCGGTTCCCCTATAGCTCAGATCGTTCACCACGTAGAGGAAGCCGTGTATCTCCATGTTACCGGAGATGTCCGCCGAGCCGTTCACGATGATCCAGCCGCGGAAGATGCCGTCATCGCTGGCCGCCGCGTTCCCGTTGATATTGAGCGAGGCGAAATCCGAGCTGGGTGTGGTCGGGGTGATGTTCTGGCCGCTCACGGTGTCCACGAAGATGAGGC
>JACORX010000136.1 GCA_016179165.1 Candidatus Rokuibacteriota bacterium
CTTCTTCACAACTCGGACGGAAGGTCGCTCCCACGATCTATTCGTCGAAGGAGCTCTCCAAACGCGTGAAGCAGGACAATGAGTTCGTGACGCGCGTGCTGGCGCAGCCGAAAGTCTGGTTGATTGGCGGCGAGAGTGACCTCGCCGCTTGAGAACCTCTGCGGGCCGGGCCAACCCCTGCGCAAGGAGGCGCCGGACGCGAAAGAGTTCGCCGGGCTCGAGCGATCCGGTCTCATGCGCCTTACCGATGCGCAGAACGAGGCAAATTCCCTGGAGAGCCAGTTCGACCTCGCCTACAACGCCGCGCACGCGCTATGCCTGGCGGCGTTGCGCCGATCCGGGTATCGCTCCGCGAACCGATACATCGTCTTTCAGGTGCTCCCGCACACGCTCGGCCTCGGTCCTGAAGTGTGGCGGGTACTTGCCCGGTGCCATGACCTCCGCAATCGTGGGGAGTACGCGGGCGATCTCGAGGTCGATGAGCGCCTGCTTACCGACCTGATCAATGCGTGCAAGATCGTCGCGGCTGCGGTTCATAAACTCCCCCTGTGACGTGAACAGCATCCGTATGGAGTTTCGCATCGCCGATACCTTCACGGACAGCCTCGCGCGGCTGACCGGCGATGAGCAGAAATCGGTCAAGACGACCGCCTTCGACCTGCAACTCAATCCGGCCAACCCCGGGATGAATTTCCACAAGCTCGCCAAGGCCAAGGACAATCGGTTCTGGTCGGTGCGGGTCGGCATTGATCTGCGGTTGATCGTGCACCGGACGGCGGACAGCCTGCTGCTCTGCTACGTGAACCACCACGACAAGGCCTACGCATGGGCCGAGCGTCGCAAGCTGGAAACGCACCCCACCACAGGCGCGGCGCAGCTCGTGGAGATCCGTGAGCGAGTGCAGGAGCTCACCCTCACCACGTATGTCCAGCCGCCGCAGACGGTAACCACGAAGAAGCCCCTGCTCGCGCACGTGCCCGACGAAGAGCTGCTTGGTTATGGCGTGCCGGCCGAGTGGCTGGCCGACGTGCGGCAGGCCACCGAGGACACGGTGCTCGGCCTGGCGGACCACCTGCCGGCGGAGGCCGCCGAGGCGCTGCTCGAGCTGGCGACCGGGGGGACGCCGCACAAGCCGCAGCCCGCGCCGGCGGCGGCCGGCCCATTCGAGCACCCCGACGCACGGCGCCGCTTCCGGGTGGTGGCCGACGTGGACGAGCTGGCCCGAGCGCTGGAGTATCCGTGGGAGCGGTGGACGGTTTTCCTGCACCCCGCGCAGCTCGAGCTGGTGGAGCGCCACTTCGGCGGCTCGGCGCGCATCGCCGGCTCGGCCGGTACGGGGAAGACCGTCGTCGCGCTCCACCGCGCTGCGCACTTGGCCCGCGCCAACCCCGACGCGCGCATTCTCCTCACCACCTTCTCTGAGACGCTGGCGAGCGCCCTGCGCACCAAGCTCGCGCGACTGATTGGCACCGAGCCGCGCCTCCGTGAGCGCATTGACGTGGATGCGCTGGACGCGGTCGCCCAACGCCTCTACGACCGCCTGCTCGGCCGCGCGGAGGTGGTGTCGCGCGAAGTGATGCGCGACCTCGTGCGCGAGGCCGCACTGGAGAGCGTGGACCAGAAGTTCTCTCTGCCCTTTCTGTTATCGGAGTGGAAAGACGTTGTGGACGCGTGGCAGATCGAATCGTGGGAGGCGTACCGCGACGTCGCCCGCCTCGGGCGGAAGACGCGGCTGCCGGAGAAGCAGCGACAGGCGCTGTGGGCGATCTTCGAGCGAGTGCGGGCGGGGCTGAACGAGCGGAGACTCGTGACGAAGGCAGACTTGTATAGTCGGCTCGCAGGGCACCTCGCCACGGGTGAGCGGCTGCCATATGACTTCGTGATCGTGGACGAGGCGCAGGACGTGAGCGTGGCGCAGCTCCGCTTCGTTGCCGCGCTCGGCGGCAGCCGGCCGGACGCCCTCTTCTTCGCCGGCGATCTCGGGCAGCGGATCTTCCAACTGCCCTTTTCGTGGCGGTCGCTCGGCGTGGACATCCGCGGCCGGTCTGGGACGCTTCGCATCAACTACCGGACGTCGCACCAGATCAGGGCGCAGGCGGACCGCCTGCTCGGAAAGCACGTCACCGACGTGGACGGCAATACGGAGGACCGGGGCGGCGCGGTCTCCGTGTTCAACGGGGCGGACCCCGTACTCCGCGTGCTCGACAGCGCCGAGGACGAGTCCACGGTGGTAGGCCGCTGGCTGGCGGAGCGCGCGTCGGAAGGGGTGACGCCTGGGGAAATGGCCGTCTTCGTCCGTTCCCCCGTCGAATTGCCGAGGGCGCGGGCGGCGGTAGAGACGGCGGGGCTGCTCGCGGCGTTGCTCGATGACGACGTGAAGACGGCGCGCGACCGCGTGTCCGTCGGAACCATGCACCTGAGCAAGGGACTCGAGTTCCGCGCGGTGGCGGTCATGGCCTGTGACGACGAAGTGTTGCCGCTGCAAGCACGGATCGAGGCCGTCACGGATGAAGGCGACCTCGAGGAAGTGTACGACACCGAGCGCCATCTACTCTACGTGGTGTGCACCCGTGCGCGCGATCACCTGCTGGTGACAGGCGTCAATCCGGCGTCGGAATTCCTGGAGGATCTGCGAGGATGAGGCGAGCGGCAGAAGTTCCGCCCCGCCCAGCGGCCCTGGTCTCTCGTAGAGGTTGCTCGGGCCGCGGACGGCCGCTATGATCGTGCGGTGCACGATCTTGCGATCGTTGGCGGGGGGCCGGCTGGGCTCCTGACCGCTCGGCGCTGCGCCGAGGCCGGGCTCGACGTGCTCCTTCTCGAGGAGCACACGCAAGTCGGCGAACCCGTCCACTGCACCGGCATCATCTCCTTCGAGACGGCGGCCCTGGCCAAGATACCCGACGAGATCGTCCTGGGCCGGCTTCAGCGCGCGAGGCTCGTCTCGCCCGCCGGCGCCGCATGCGAGGTGCGCTGGACCGCCTCCGGAAGCGAGGAGATCCTCGTGGTGGACCGCGGGCACTTCGATCGCAGCCTCGCGGAGCAGGCGCAGCGGGCGGGGGCGGCGATCCGCACCGGCGCGCGGGTGGATGGCGTCGAAGTGAACCCCCAAGGCGTGACGCTTGATGTCGGCGGCCAGGACGTCTCGGCGCGTGCCTGCGTCCTTGCATGCGGCGTGTCCTACCGCCTCCACCGCCAGCTCGGGTTCGGCCTGCCTGCGCAGATGGTCCACACGGCGCAGGTCGAGGTGGATGCGGAGCCGTCCGAGACAGTTGATCTCTACTTCGGCCGCGAGGTGGCGCCGGACGGCTTTCTTTGGGCCGTGCCGATCAGGCGCGGCAACCGCTCGGGGCTCAAGCTGGGGGCGCTCACGCGGGGCGACGCCGGCGGGTATCTCTCCCGCTTCATCGCGCGCCCGAAGATCCGGGCGCGGCTGAGATCGGCGCCCGGCCGCATGATCCGCCGGATCCTGCCGCTCGAGCCCGCGCCGCAGACGGCCGGCGACCGGGTCCTCCTCGTGGGCGACGCGGGCGGCTTCACCAAGCCCACGACGGGCGGCGGGATCTACTACAGCCTGCTGACGGCCTCCCTGGCCGCCGACACGCTCATCGAGGGTTTCCAGGCGGGCAGGCTCGACGCCGAGTTCCTGGCGCGCTACGAAAGCCGCTGGGCGGCCGAGATCGGCGCCGACCTGCGCGTCTCCGCATGGCTCCGGCAGTTCCTGACCCGGTGCCGCGACGACGAGATCGACGGGCTCATTCGCGCCCTCGCATCGGACTCGGTGCAGGCCGTGATCCACCGCACCGCGCGCTTCAACCGCCACCGCGACGTGATCCTCGCGCTCCTGCGCGAGCCCGGGATCGCGTCACTTCTGCTCAAGTCCCTCTTCCGCTAGCAGGGCGCCGATAAGGGGCCATCTGCTTCGTTGGCGCCCTCGGCCGCTGGTTCAACGTTCAGGAGTACGCCTCACCTGCGGCCTTCGGGCGCCGCCTC
>JACORX010000131.1 GCA_016179165.1 Candidatus Rokuibacteriota bacterium
CCCTCCGGCAGTTGTATCGTCCGTGTTCTTCGCTCCTCAAGGGAAGGCTTGGCCATGAAGCCGACAGGATCTTCTCCAGCGCTTTCTCGGAGTCTAGCTCCCCGCCCGCCATGATCTATGCTGAAGCGCGGTACAAGCCCCTGGGCGACCTGTACCTGACCGTGGAGTTCGGCGACGAGCTGAGCCTCGCGCTCAACTTCCGGGTGATCGCCCTCGACGGGGCCTTGAAGGCCCGTCCGCTTCGAGGGGTGACCGAGACGATTCCGACGAACCGGTCGCTCGGCATCGTCTACGATCCCTTCACGGTGGAGAGACAGGAGCTGGTCGCGCGCCTCAAAGATCTCGAGCGGCAGGTGCACACGGTCGAGGAGCTGCCCTCGCGCCACGTCACCATCCCGATCTGGTACGACGACCCCTGGTCGCTGGAGTGCGCCACCGCTCATGGGGTTCCGAACAACGTGGAGCTCCTGGCGGAGATCAATGCCATGACGGTTGCCGAGGTCATCCGAACTCATTCGGGGACCGATCATTGGGTCTCGGCCGTCGGTTTCACTCCGGCCTGCTACCAGGCCATGCCTCTGGATCCCTCGAAGGCGCTCACCGCGCCGAAGTACCAGCGGCCCCGCCGCTGGACCCCGGAGCGGATCCTCTGCATCGCCGGTCAGCTCACCTCCTTCTATCCCATCGCCAGCCCCGGGGGCTATCAGCTGCTCGGCCGCACTCCCATCGAGCTGTACGATCCCCGGCAGCGCAACCCGGCGTTCGCGGACGGCCCGGTGCTTCCTCGCGTCGGGGATCGCCACACGTATGTTCCCATCGACGAGACGATCTACTGGGACATCCGGCGGGAGGTGGAAGCCGGCGTCTACCAGTACCAGATCCGCGAGGGGACGTATCGGCTGCGGGACTACTTGAGCCAACTGCCGGGATCGGGCGAGGGACGAGGTCGAGGCGCCCGTGCTTGAGGTGCTCGCCGGCGGGCTGCAGTCCACGATCCAGGATGTCGGTCGCCCCGGATACCTCGCGACGGGGATGCCCCCCTCGGGTCCGGCTGATCGCTTCGCCCTCGGGATCGCCAACCTGCTCGTCGGGAACGATCCCGGCGAGCGTTACCTCGTCGGAAGACGTCCGGGCGCGGCCGGCGTCGAGGTGCTTCTCTCCGGGCTCGGGCTCCGGGTTCGTGCCGAGACGGTGATCGCGGTCTCCGGCGCCGATCTGGCGCCGACGCTCAACGGGCAGCCGCTCGCGATGTGGCAAAGCGTGCGGGTGAGGCCCGATGACGAGGTGCTCTTTCGGCGCGCGCGGAGCGGGGCACGGGCCTACCTTGCCGTCGCCGGCGGAATCGACGTCCCGCTCTTCGCCGGCAGTCGCGCCACCAATGTCCGCGCCTTCGTCGGCGGTGTCGAGGGGCGGGCGCTCAAGCCGGGCGATCTTCTCCGAACGTTCCCGCCGCGGCGCGCGATTGGCGAGCTCGAGGGGCGCCGGCTGCGGCCCGACCTCCTCCCCGTCTTCGGTCATCGCTGGCGGGTGCGGGTCGTGCTCGGCCCGCAGGACGACCTGTTCCTCCCCGAGAGCATCGACGCGTTCCTGCGCCACGACTGGGAACTCTCGTCGACATCCGACCGGATGGGATGCCGCTACATAGGACCCGCGCTCGAGTTCAAGCCCCGACCAGCCTACCTGGTCGAACAGGCGGGCGCCGACCCATCCAATATCGTCGACGACACGATCCCGGTGGGCGGCATCCAGGTGCCGGGCGGGGTCGAGCCCATCGTGCTCCACGTCGACGGCCCCAGTCTGGGCGGGTACGCGAAGATCGCGACGGTGATCAGCGCCGACCTCGGCAAGGTCGGTCAGACGCGTCCCGGCCAGGTCACGAGCTTCCAGGCGGTCTCGACGGACGCAGCCGTTCTGGCCCTCCGGGAGCTCGAGCAGTCCATCGCGGAAACCAGCATCACGAGCACCTGAGCCGCGGACGAGGGCGGGAGGCATGATGCGTAAGCGGATCAACCTGAACTGTGACATGGGCGAGAGCTATGGGCGCTGGACGCTCGGGCATGATGGCGAGCTGATGGAATTCGTGCCGACCATCAACGTCGCGTGCGGCTTCCACGCTGGGGATCCCCACGTGATGAGGCGCACCGTCGAGCTGGCGGCCGCCGCCGACGTGGAGATCGGCGCCCACGTCGCCGTCCCGGACCTCATCGGCTTCGGTCGCAGGCGCTTCACGATCACCGCGGATGAGCTCCGAGACTACATCACGTACCAGGTCGGAGCCCTGCTCGCCTTCGTGCAGGCCGCCGGGCTGCGCCTCCGCCACGTCAAGCCGCACGGGGCGCTCTTTGCCATGTGCG
Organism: Candidatus Rokuibacteriota bacterium; assembly: GCA_016179165.1. Taxonomy (GTDB): domain Bacteria; phylum Methylomirabilota; class Methylomirabilia; order Rokubacteriales; family CSP1-6; genus AR37. Next base: position 2,355 of record JACORX010000131.1, read on the forward strand.
GCGAGAGCGAGGAGTACGCCCAGGCCCTGCTCGGGGCGATGCGGGCCCTCGACCCCGAGCTTGTCGCCATCGTCGGAGGGCCGGGGGTCGCGGCGGCCGTGGCGGCGACCGGAGTGCGGGCCATCCCGGAGGGCTACGTGGACCTCGCGTACCAACCGAACGGCTTCCCGGTGCTCGAGCGGGCGAAGCGCGACTGGGATCCGGCCGCCGTGGCGGAGCGCGCCGTTCGTATCGTGCGCGAGGGGCGGCTGGACGCGGTCGACGGCTCCCCGTTGACGGTGGACGTGCCGACGATTTGTGTCCATGGAGATGCGTCGAATGCCCTCGAGGTGGCCCGGGCTGTTCGCGAGCGTCTGGAGGCCGAGGGGATCGACGTCGTACCGCTGGCTCGGATGCTGCGCGACGAGGAGGAGTGAGCATGGACATTCGACTTGACGGCCGGGTGGCGCTGGTCACCGGAGCCTCATCGGGCATCGGCCACGCGGCGGCTCTGGCCCTCGCCGAGGCCGGCGCCCACGTGGGCGTCCAGGGCCACTCGCACATGGAGGAGGTGGAGGCGCTTGCCGACAGGATCGCCAAGCTCGGACGGCGGGCGATCGCGGTCAAGGCCGATGTGAGCGACGCCGGGGACGTGGACCGGCTCGTGCGGGCCGTGGTGGACGAGCTGGGCGGAGTGGACATCGCTTTCAACAACGCCGGCGTCTTCCAGATGGCCACGCTGGAGGCCACCACGGACGACATCTGGAACCGCCATCTGGCCACGAACGTGACCGGCGCGTTCCTGTGCGCGCGCAGGGTCGTGCCGGAGATGAAGAAGCGTGGAAAGGGCAAGTTGATCCATACGGGGTCGATCTTCGGCGCCTACGGGGTCCCCAGCGCGGTCGCCTACTGCGTCACCAAGATGGCCATCCACGGGCTGACCCGAGCGCTCGCGATCGAGCTGGCGCCGCACCGGATCAACGTGAACGCCGTCGCCCCGGGAAACGTCGTGACCCCGCTGAACGATGTTCTCTACGACTACCTGGCCGAGCAGGCGGGCAGCCCCGGTGACCGCGAGGCGGGAAAGCGCGCGCTGGTCAAGTCCTACCCCGTGGGCCGGCTCGGGCAGGTGAGCGACGTTGCCGCGGCCGTCGTGTACCTGGCGTCCGACGCCGCCGACTTCGTGACCGGGCAGATCATGTTCGTCGACGGCGGGTACTCGGTCGCGTAGGAAGCCGACGCGTGACTGCCGGGACGACCAGCGGCTGATGCTCGCGCACTTCCCCCCCGGGAGTGATCGGTGGCTGTTCGGGCTCTGCCTGTCACGGGTCGGGGCATTCATGGTCTACATCAGCTACGCGGCGGCGCTCCCGGTGCTCCAGCTGGAATGGCAGATGTCCGGGACGGCCGCGGGCAGCATCGCCTCGGCGTTTCAGATTGCCTATGCCGTCTCCCTCCTGGTGACCTCCGCGCTGGCCGACCGCGTTGGAGCACGTCGAGTGTTCCTCGCCAGCTCCGGGACCTCGGCCGTGGGAGCAATGCTCTTCGCCGCGTTCGCGCGCGACTACTGGTCGGGCTTGCTGTGGTACACGCTCCTCGCCCTCGCGCTCGGCGGAACGTACACGACAGGCATCCTGCTCGTTGCAGAAAACATTCCCGTCACGCGGCGGGGCCGCGCGATGGGATTGCTGCTGGGGGGGCATTCCCTCGGCCTCGCCCTGGCGCTCGCGATCACGGGCATCGCCATCCCGAGGGGCGGGTACCGGCTGGCCTTCTTCCTCACGTGCCTCGGCCCTGTACTGGGCGGCACCCTGGTGTGGGCTGTGACGCGTGACACACCCAACCGGGTCGCCCAACGCACGGCCGCCGAGCGACTCACCGGCGCGGTGCTGCGCAATCGACCGGCGATGCTCGTGATCACGGGCTATACCTGTCACTCCTGGGAGCTCCTCGGCATGTGGGCGTGGACTCCAGCGTTCCTCGCGGCATGCTTCGTGGCGGCAGGTTCTGGAGCGACGCACGCCGCAGGCCTCGGCTCGTACGTGAGCTCCCTGTTCCACATCACCGGCACGCTGGCGTCCCTGATCGCGGGAGTGGTGGCTGACCGCTTCGGCCGGACTCCGGTCATCTTCGCGATGGCCTCGCTGAGCGCCATGTGCTCCATCGGGTTCGGCTGGCTGATCGGGGGGCCGGTCTGGGTCGTGGTCGCGGTGGGGCTGGTCTATGGTTTCGCGGCCCTCGGGGACTCGCCGATCTACTCGACAGCCATCACCGAAGTCGTGGCGCCGGCCTATCGGGGCGCGGCGCTGGCACTGCGGTCGCTGGCGGGTTTCGGAGCGGGCGCGGCAGCGCCCCTGGTATTCGGGTGGGTGCTTGATCTGTACGGCAGTGGGCGCGGCGCCGAAGGCGGCTGGGGCTGGGCGTTTGGCACCCTGGCCATTGCGGGGGCCATGGCCGCAGTCTCTGCCGTCGTCCTTCACCGGTTGCCTGAAGCGCGCTCGCTGCACCTGCCCGCTCGACGTCGCACGATCGCGAATCTCTCGAAACCAGGAGGATGAACATGGAATGGCAGAAAGGGGAAGTGGATCTTCGAACACACACTCAAGCCCAGAAAGGCGGGATGGCGATGCCGAAACTGACCATGGAAGACGTCTTGAAGAAGGCCGAGCAGCTCAAGAACTGGGGGAAGTGGGGTCCCGACGACCAGCTCGGCGTTCTCAACTACATCACGGCGGAGGACATCGTGAAGGCCGCGAGGCTCGTGAGGAAGGGCAAGGTGTTCCGGCTCGGCCTCAACCTCGACGAGAACGGTCCGCAACGGGGCCTCTTCGGCGGGCGCTGGAATCCCTTGCACCAGATGCTGGCGACGGGCACCGATGCTGTCGCCGGCAAGCACGACGTGACGCCGGGCCTCCGCTACGCGGACGACGCCATCAACCTGCCGACCCAGGCCGCAACGCAGTGGGACGCGCTCTCGCACGTGTTCCTCGGCGACAAGATGTGGAACGGGTACCCGGCCACGCTCGTCGACTGCCGCGGCGCGCACAAGAACGGCATCGAGCATTTCGCGGACAAGATGGTGGGGCGGGGCGTCCTGCTCGACGTCGCTCGTCACAAGGGTGTCGAGTATCTCCAGGATGGCTACCCGATCACGATCGCCGACCTCGACGCGACGGCCAAGAGGGCCGGCATCGAGGTGCGCCGGGGCGATTTCGTGATAATCCGCACGGGGCAGATGGAGGATCGACTGAAGAAGAACGACTGGGGCGGCTACGCGGGCGGCGACGCGCCCGGCCTCGCCTTCGAGACCCTGGACTGGATCCATGCCAAGCAGATCGCGGCGATGTGCAGCGACACGTGGGGAATCGAAGTGCGACCGAACGACACCGGGCCCGACGTCTACCAGCCCTGGCACTGGGTCACGATCCCGGCGATCGGGATCGTCCACGGCGAGATCTTCTATCTCAAGGAGCTGGCCGAGGACTGCGCCGCCGACGGTGTCTACGAGTTTTTCTTCTCGGCGCCGCCGCTGGTGATCACCCACGGCACGGGCTCTCCCATCAACCCGCAGGCGATCAAGTAGCGCCACTGGCGCCCCGGCCCTGTCGTGTCGGGGACCCGCGGTGAAGGAGGATCGAGCATGCAGGCGCAGAGTCGCATCGTTCGCAACGAGTTTCCATGGGGCGTGATCGAGTGGCTGGCCGGGGGCGAGGTCGGCAACAGCAAGGAATTGTCGATTGCCCGCGTGACCTTGCCGCTGGGCAAGGCCACAGACACCCACGTTCACGGAAACTGCGAGGAGTCGGTCTACGTAACACGCGGCCGGGTCGAGTGCACCTCGGCCGGCCGGTCGGCGCTGCTCTCGGCGGGCGAGCTGGTGGTCGTGCCGCGGGGTGCCGTGCACGGCCTGCGCAACGCGGGGGCCGAGCCGGCGGAGGTCCTCCTGTCCTACTCCTCGAGCGCGCGCGAGTTCAAGCTCGCCTGACGCCCGGCCTCGTCACGTGTCTCGTGCCTGCTCCCTCAGCACGAACTTCTGGATCTTGCCCGTGGAGGTCTTGGGCAGCGAACCGAAGACCACGTGCTTGGGCACCTTGTAGCGGGCGAGGTGGTCGCGGCTCCACTGGATGATGTCCTCGGCGGTGACGGGCGGGGCGCCGGGCTTCAGGGTGACGAAGGCGTACGGGACCTCGCCCCACCTGGGGTCGGGCCGCGCGACCACGGCGGCCTCCATCACGGCCGGGTGGCGGTAGAGCACCTCCTCGACCTCGAGCGAGGAGATGTTCTCGCCGCCCGAGATGATAATGTCCTTCGAGCGATCCTTGATCTCCATGTAGTTGTCCGGGTGCCAGACGGCGAGGTCGCCCGAGCGGAACCAGCCGCGGCGCCGCGCCTCCCGAGTGGCGCGCGGGTTCTTGAGATACCCCTTCATCACCGTGGTCCCGC